>JAIORS010000153.1 GCA_021108005.1 Candidatus Aegiribacteria sp. | reverse complement strand
ACTGGGTGGAGCCTTCATTCCTTCTGGAAATATTATTCAAATAACTGTTCCTCCCGCTTTAAAAAAATATCCTGACGTAGCATCCCGTTATGAAAATGTTAGCTTTTCCAGAAAAACTGCTACCCGAAAGAAAAAAGTAGATTTACTTGGAATCGGGCATCCGTTCATAGACGCCTTATTAGATTTCTATAAAAGCGAATCCATGCCAGCGGAACTGTTGAATGTCAGATGTGATAGTACGTCCCCATGCCTGACAGTTCGATATATCTTTACACTTGAATTTAGAGATGGAACCAAGCGCGAACTGTATCAGAGTTTCTTGATTGACGGAAAAGAAGAATTAAGCGATTTGGATTTTTTGGCCCGCGATGATTTCAGAGCAAATGAATCGCTGGAACGTTTATCATTTGTTGAGGATAAAATTAAGATGTTTACCCAAAATCAGGAAGCGAAGATTCGTTCAGACTATGACGGGGTTATTAATGTCCGACACAAATGTGTTGGTATCCAAGCAATCAGTTGATGGGACTTGCAGTACTGGAGGGGCGGTAAAGACAAAGTCAGGCGAAGTTTCAATCCTGATTTCTTTATAAGGATTGATCTTGATGATTACATTTCAAGGCTCGAGAGCGAAGGAAAGGCCGAGCATCTTGAGGGACTAAAAGAACTCCAGAATGAAGGCGTAGAAACCCTGATCAAGGTAGTGGAGATCAAGTCGGATGAAGAGCAGGATGAGGCGACCCCGGCAAAAGAGGAATACGCAAAGACGCATTTTGAAAGGGTGAACAAAAAGTTAAGCCGATTGCCCTTAGCAGACATTGACGCACAATATTGGGCAGATGCCAAACAGTATTACACATTTGATTTGCTTACCCCCCATCAATACCATGGCTGGATTGCAGATTTGAAAAAAGGAAAGCTATGATGATTGAGGAGTTTAGCAATTTATTTGTGAATTTGGTTGTGAATTGGAATCACATCATAGTGACGAAAAGAGAATATTTCAGCTTTCAGGAAAATGGGGAATTGTAGCACAAAAGATTGATACAAATACTTGCGGCATATTTTTGCTCGAGTCGATTGCACCATACTGGATTCAAATAATTCAGTTAAGAACAGTCTGGCCCTGTGATATATTTAGCCATTACAACAATTGTGATAAGGGGAATTATGCCTTTTTTCTGAAGGAGGAAACAATATTATGGAAGAAGACGTTACTATCAGAATTCCGCGCGGGTGGATTAAGGGACTACCTGAAGAGGAATTGACTCTCAAGCAAATTATTCGTCTGGGCATTCATCAGTACAAGGTAGAGTGACCAGCGACAATTATAATTCCCCCCTGACGACAATTACTTTCCCCGATTGATTAAGAATCGATTATTCAAGTCCTGCGAAAGGAGGGCCATGAATGATCACAGACAATCAAGTGAGGAAATTGATGAAGTATTTACAGGAGAACAAGACGTTGGGGGTCGCAGCCGCCAAGTCTGGAATGGATGAAAAGACAGCCAGAAAATATCGTGATCTTAGCAAACTTCCCAGTGAGTTGGAGGCAGAGCAAATACGAACCTGGCGAACTCGTGAGAACCCATTTGAAGAAGTATGGGAAAGGGTCAAATCGTTTTTGGAGAACAATTCCGGTTTTGAAGCAAAGACCCTGTTCGAGTATTTACAGAGGGAGTATCCTGGACGTTTTTCAGACGGTCAGATTCGGACCTTTCAGAGGAGGGTAAAAAACTGGCGGGCAACAGAAGGTCCTGCCAGGGAGGTGTTTTTCCCACAGGTACACAAGCCTGGCAAATTAAGCCAGTCTGATTTTACCCATATGGGGAAATTGGGGATCACGATAGGCGGCGTACTGTTTGATCACCTGATATATCATTTTGTCCTCACCTATTCGAACTGGGAAACCGGCACGATTTGTTTTTCTGAGAGTTTTGAGAGTCTGAGCGATGGCCTACAAAAAGCTTTATGGAAGCTTGGTGGAGTTCCGGAGGCGCATCAAACAGACAGGCTGTCGACAGCAGTGAATAAGCCTGAGAATCCGGAAGAATTTACCCAACGTTATCAGGGTCTCTTGTCTCACTACAGATTGACCGGACGTAAGACCCAACCGGCGAGTCCCAACGAGAATGGGGACGTGGAACAGAGGCATCATCGATTCAAGAGGGCCTTGGATCAGGCGCTCATGCTCTGTGGCAGTCGTGATTTTGCCACTCGAAAAGCATACGAGATATTTCTGGAAGGACTCTTTGCACAATTGAACTCTAACCGGCATGATCGTTTCAAAGAAGAATTAGCGCTATTGCGATCTTTGCCCGCCAAGCAGTTATCAGCCAGCACAAAGCTCACTGTTGGGGTTGGACCGAGCAGCACTATCCGGGTAAAGCACAATGTTTATTCGGTACACAGCCGACTTATCCGTGAGAAGGTGACGGTGCGACTTTATGCAGAGCGCCTGGAAATATGGCACGGCCAGAGCCATATCGAAAATATCCCCCGGCTACGGGGTTCGGGCAATCACCATATTCAGTACAGGCATATAATCGACTGGCTGGTACGCAAGCCCGGCGCCTTTGAGAACTACCGTTACCGCAGTGACCTCTTCCCGACGAGCCGTTTCCGGATGGCCTACGATGAGCTGAAACAACATCATGCCGTAAAAGCCAGCAAGGAATATCTTCTGATTCTGAAATTGGCGGCCAAGGAGAATGAAGCGGCTGTGGATGAAGCGCTTCGCTTATTGTTTGACCGGAACAGGCCGATATCTGCAGAGTCTGTGGAGAGTCTTGTCCTCTCCGGCCAGAAGCCGGCACCGGCAACCGATGTGACAATCCAGGCGGTTGTTCTGCATGCCTATGACTGTCTTTTAGGCGGAGCGGAGGTGACGGCATGATCGAAATACACAGCGAACTCAGCCAATACCTGAGAGAACTGCATCTTCCTACTTTCCGGGAATGTTATCAGAGCGAGGCTGATCTGGCCCGCCAGGAATCACTAACGCATGAACATTATCTCTTGGAGCTGGCCAAAAGAGAATGTGAGGAAAGGATTCATAAACGAATTGTCCGCTATCTGCGGGAATCGAAGTTGCCACTTGAAAAAAATATAGAAGTTTTTGACAGGAAACGTCTGCCGACCAAGGTCAATAGTCTGGTTGATTTTCTTCTTGAAGGATCATTTGTTGACCGGAATGAAAATGTGCTGGCTTTCGGCAACCCCGGCAGCGGCAAGACTCATTTGCTGTGCGCAATTGGGCAGGAGTTAGTCCAACAAGGTCGCCGTATTCTGCTTACCCCCTGTAACCTGCTGGTCCAAGAATTATTAATTGCCAAACGGGACCTGAAGCTTGCGAGGGTACTGAAAAAACTCTCTAAATATCATGCCTTGATCATTGATGATATAGGTTATGTTCAGCAGAGTCGCGAAGAGATGGAGGTGCTCTTTACGCTGCTGGCTGATCGCTATGAACGTGGCACTGTAATGTTGACAAGCAATCTGCCCTTTTCCAGGTGGGAGCAGATTTTCAAGGACCCCATGACCACGGCTGCTGCCATTGACCGTTTGGTTCATCATAGCATAATTTTGGAGCTGAACCTGCCAAGCTACCGCCTGGAACAATCCAAAAAGGACAAAGGAAAAAGAATAAAGTAGAGAAAAAAAGGGCTCCTCGCTGTTTTAAGTGGGTAGAGCTTAATTTACTTACAGCAAAAAAGATAGTTGGTTATACATTATGAGAGACATAGACCTTTTTCAAATGGCCCTTGGTTTGACACCGCTTTGGCGGGTGTCTGATGCAAAATTTAACCTTAAAAAAAAGCGTCTCGACATCAGGATCGATTTTCCCCGAGGAAGCACCTTTACCTGTCCTGGGTGTGGTCAGGCTGGCATAAAAGCCTATGATACCCAAAAAAAGAACTGGCGGCACCTGAACTTCTTTCAGCATGAAGCCTACCTGACAGCCAGAGTGCCAAGGATTAAATGCGACAATTGTGGGATGTGGCTGGTTGATGTCCCATGGGCTCGATCCGGTAGCGGTTTCACGTTGCTGTTTGAAGCCATAATCATGACGATGGCTAAATCTATGCCGGTTAAAAACATTGCCGAGTTCATCAATGAGCATGACACTCGATTATGGCGCCTCTACGTTGATGCAGCCAAGGATAAAGCCGATCATTCCAGTGTCCACAAAGTTGGCATGGATGAGACTTTCAGCAAACGCGGCCAAAATTATGTGAGTCTATTTGACCTTGAAGGCCCCAAAGTTCTTTTTGCCACAGAAGGCAAAGATGCCTTTACAGTCAAATGTTTCAAACAAGATTTAACTGATTACAGCGGTGAGCCTGAAGCCATTGAGGAGATGTGTGGTGACATGTCCCCATCATTTATCAGCGGCGTTGAGAAGTACTTCCACAACGCTCATTTGACCTTTGATAAGTTCCATAGCATGAAAATCGTCAATGAAGCCGTTGACGAGGTACGCCGTCAGGAACAAAAAGATTGTCCTGAATTTTTCAGGACTCGTTACATTTGGTTGAAGAATTTTAAAAACCTGAAACCCTCCCAGACCAAAACCCTTGAAGAACTCACAATTAAAAAGCTTAATTTAAAGACAAGTCGAGCCCACCACATAAAACTCAATTTTCAGGAACTGTTCAATCAGCCTGCTGAAGATGCGGAGGCTTATCTTAAAAAATGGTATTCCTGGGCCATCCATAGCCGTCTGGAGCCGATCAAAGAGGCAGCCTATACGATAAAGCGGCACTGGGATGGAGTGCTTCGATGGTTTCAGTCCAATGTTAACAATGGTATCTTAGAAGGAATAAACAGCTTGGTTCAAGCGGCCAAGGCTCGATCATGCGGCTACTGCACCACCCGAAATCTTATTACTATGATTTATCTCATAGCTGGAAAACTTAAATTGGTTTTACCCTCTTAAAATAGCGAGGAACCGAGAAAAGAATATGGAAAATATATCTCGATCAAAAGCAGAGATTGAGGAAATCGTTATGGTGATCCGCCTTCATCTCTATAATCATGGCCTCCCTTGCGGCCCCAAGGAAATTCGGAAAAAAGTGGATGAATCTGATGAGGAACCATTACCTTCGGAGAGAACAATTTCCCGTATTCTGGCACGTCAAGGATTAACTCATAAAAGAACAGGATGGTATCCTGGAGAGGAACTGAATGGCTAAATGGAGTCGGGAATTTTAATTGTCGTTGACCGGGAAAAATAATTGTCGTTGATCA
>JAIORS010000152.1 GCA_021108005.1 Candidatus Aegiribacteria sp. | reverse complement strand
TCTGGATATTCGGGAACTGCGAAGATGATGAAGAACTTTCACGTATCTACAAGGCACAGCTGGCTGACAAATTCTGTTAATCGTTTAAATCTTCAGCGATTTTGTCAGCATATTCGGGATAGAGCCTCTTCATGCACTCCGGACACAGAGCATGGCTGAACTGAACTTCCGAATGATCGGATATATATGATTCTATTCGTTTCCAGTATCCGCGATCATCACGGATTTTCTTGCAAGACGCGCAGATAGGAAGCAAACCACTGAGTTGTTTCACTTCAGAGAGAGCAAGTATTAACTCCTCATTCGCCTTTACGAGATCGACATTCTTGAGCCGGATCAGCTCCGCCTCTTTCTCTTTGCTTTTCACCATGAACCTGATCTCAAGCTCACTTATTCTTCTCCGGCTTTCCTGATCGAAGATATTGTCGTGTATTTCCTTGTACTGTTTGAAGTATTCAAGAGCTTTCTCAAAATTCTGTTCCCTCTCATAAACACCTGATAGATTCATGATGCCTTCTTCAAGAAGCTCCTCTGATTCCGTTTCCTTTGCTATCGTTATGCTTTCTTCGATGTACTCAACAGCCTTTTCATGATCGTTCAGCGATTGGTGGATAAGACCTATGTGCAATCTGGTTTCACCTTCAGCGTATCTGTCCGCGTGTTTGATGGTTGTATTCAGGGCGCATTCAAGAATTTCGAGTGCCTGCTTGTATTCACCGAGTTCTTTCCTGATCAGCCCAAGATTGATCTGTGTGTGTGACAGACCATAAAGATCGTCAAGTTTCTGTCGAATTTCCAAAGACTCTCTGCAGAATTCCTCCGCCTTCTCATAGTTGCCTTTGCTGATCTGGATAACACCCAGATTATTCAGTATACCTGCGCAGTCGAATTCCTCACCTGCTTCCCTGCATATTTTGAGAGCCTTTGTATAATTTTCAATGGCTGCATCTATATCGTTCATACTTTCATTCAGGATACCAAGATTATTGTATGAGCCGGCAATTCCCCTTCTATCACCGAGCTCTTCGGAGATATCCATGGATTTGAGGAAATACTCCATGGAATCATCAAAACTCGACAGTCTCCAGTAAGTGACACCGATTGTATTAAGTGCCCTTGCTTCGCGCTCTCTGTCTCCTGCTTCCTGTGCATTGTTGTAATATCTGAAAGCGTATTCAAGAGAATCCTGATAGTTACCGAGGCTCTGATGAGCCCATGACATATCATGCAGAAGACAAAGCAAGTTCGAATTGTCAGGATAGTCCTTCAGAAGTTCAAGACCCTGTTTACAGCATTCTATCACTTTCAATGGAGAGGAATCATGGTACTTCTTCGATAATAGAATAATTATCGGGATCTTTTCTTTTCCTGATGCTTGCTCAAGCTCCCGCTCAAGTTGTTCTGTGGAATTGAACTCCGATGATTCTCCTGAAATTTTCACGTACACTAACCTCTCCAACTGAAACCAACAAAAATCCTTCTACTGATGTAACCGTTCAGAAGATAGATCCGAACTTCAATATACACGAAAAATCTCAGTACAGGTAATCATCATCGGACTGTGAGGAGATGCTTTTGAATTGAGAAGTGATCCAGTTTACCCAGCACTTCTTCAATAACGGATTCTGATACACTGCCTGCTGCCTGCGATTTCTGCTGTTTTCATCTGCGATCGCTCTTAGGGGGATATAATCGGAGAAAAGGCAGACACACAGGTTAATAACTGTTCGAAAA
>JAIORS010000151.1 GCA_021108005.1 Candidatus Aegiribacteria sp. | reverse complement strand
AGTACAGAGCCGTTGGATCACCACCGGCGAGTTGGTTTATCGATGACCTCATGCTTTATCTCGGTCAGCCTTACTACGTAGGACTCTTGAGTGCGGCTGCTATTCACGGGGCAGCTCACCAGCAGCCTATGGTGTTCCAGGTAGTTACCAGCAGGCCAACCCGCGAGATACGCGTCGGCAGGGTTACTATCCACTTTTCGATGAGCAGTCGTGTGGAACAGTTCCCGGTAGTACAGCTGCAGACCGAGACAGGAACAATGCGCGTTGCCACTCCCGAGACTACTGCATTTGATCTGGTGCGCTATCCGGCTGGCTCCGGGTATTTAAGCAATGCAGCTACTGTGCTTTACGAACTTGCTGTTCGCCTTACTGCCGATGCGCTTATTGCAATCGCTCCGCTTGTCCGGCTTCCGGATGTTCAACGCCTCGGGTATATGCTGGATGCGGTGGGGCACGGTGAAATAGCTGCACCTCTGTTCAAGTGGCTGGTTCCGCGGCAACCGAGGGTTGTGCTCCTGCTTCCGGGGGGTGGGCATACCGATGTTATTCCAGATCATCGGTGGAGAGTTTTACCCAATGTGGAAATAGAGGTGGACATTTGATCCCCCGCGCGAACATCACTGCATGGCGAACAATCGCGCCATGGCCTGCTAACGAACAAGTTGAACAAGACCTGGTGATCTCCCGTGTACTGGTTGAAATGTTCACCCACCGGATTGTGACCGAGCAGGTACTTTTTCGTGGTGGAACAGCACTTCATAAGCTAATTTTCAGTAAAGCAGGCCGCTATTCGGAGGACATTGATCTCGTTCAAAAAGATCCGGGACCGATTGGTGAGCTTATCGGTACTATACGCGAAGCTCTTGATTCATGGCTCGGCTGCCCGACATGGAAGCAGAGTAAGGGGCGTTTCACTCTATACTACAACTATGAGACATCTTTCGCTCCAATATCTACAAGACGGTTGAAGGTCGAGATAAATACCAGGGAGCACTTTTCAGTACTTGGCACCCAAATCTGCCCATTCACAGTCGTAAACCCATGGTTCACAGGAACCGCCGGGATCTCGATTTACCACCCCGAAGAGCTTCTTGCCACCAAGCTCCGAGCCCTTTATCAGCGCAGGAAAGGACGCGATCTCTATGATCTATGGATGGCACTGGATGCCGGGGAGTTCAAAGCCGATCGAATCATAGATTGTTTTCAATGCTACATGTCCCATGGTGGCCTTGCCGTCTCTCGCGCAGAGTTCGAGGCCAATTTGTCAGCAAAACTCTTGAGCAACAGCTTCCTTGAGGACATTCGGCTACTGATCCCCGTAGATGTCGAATACGACCCGGTTATGGCTGCAAATACTGTGCAGGACGAGTTGATAGCGAAGCTGCCCGGCAAGCCCTGGAAGGGAACCGAACTAAAAAGCCGTAAAATCCGGTATTAGATATGAATGAGGAATGGTGATAGAGAGACAACATAAGGTTCTTCGAATCTGGCTATCTCTCAGGATCCAGGAGGTTTCATTGAAAACGGACTGCGGTAGATAGGCTTCAATATTCGGAAAGGGATCAGTCTCAACAGAGAATTGCTGGTGAATGCAGCCGATGAAGAGCAGTCGGTCATAAAAAGGATCATCCTTTTATTCAAAGGAAACAAGTAACACCTGTATTACTCAGCAAATAATGAGCATACACTCAGTATTTGACATATTTCATTAAACAAAGATCATATACAATGCCGTTATGCCGGAATAAAACACTTTTAAATATTGGCAACGGATATGCACAAATGATTAATGCAACTCAAACAGATAGCATAAATGAAAGGAGCTATATGAGAGAATTGTATTATGGACACTATTACGGGAGCGCATGGCATCTGCTCAGAATGTTGGGATATCATCGAGAATATCTCAAGCAAAAGATCAAATCACGGTTGGAATTGAAGGACATCGAATGGCTTGATTTCGATTTCAAAGGCAAAAGAGGAAGGGACTTTGAGCTTACCGGGCTTGATTTCCTGAAAAACGGCAATGACAATGAAAATAATGCCCTCGAAGCCTGGAGTGACTTCTGGCCCCAGCAGGGAACCCCCCACAGCTGGGATGCGATAGCAAAACTGATAATGCCCGATGGGGGGGGAGAGTGGCTTCTTGTCGAGGCGAAAGCACACATTGATGAATTGAAAACCGATTGCGGAGCAACATCGGAGCAAAGCATTGATATCATCAGCAAAGCTCTCGCTGAAACCGCAGAAGCCCTTAAGATTACCGATTCCTGCAACTGGTTCAAGGAATATTATCAGTATGCTAACAGGCTTGCTGTTCTGCATTTCCTGAACAAGCACAATATCCCGGCAAGACTTCTTTTCATCTATTTCACCGGTGACAAAAGACCTGATTCGAACTTCAGCAACTGCCCGGAGGATGAAGCCGGATGGAGAAATTCCCTCTTGAAACAGGATGATCATCTTGGCCTGACCAATTGCGCAGGAGAGCTTACAAAGCGAATTCACAAGGTTTTTGTAGATGTGAACGGTAAATGAGATACCTATGCTTAATAACTCTGCTCGCTACGGAATCGATACATGTATGATGAGAAAAGAGGATTATATTGAATACTGGAGGAATACATCCTCATTCAAGGCTTCTGATATCACACCGGAATTATTTCTTGTTCGTATTGAAGATGATACTCTCTTTGAAAATTACAGATTTGATTCACCGCTGGAAGCTATCATCTATTTCAGATACCGGAATATGCCTGATATGCTGACTGAAAGCAGAGGATTTGTCGACATGAGCGTTTACGATATCAGGGAACAGCTGCAGGAAAGCGGATGCTATCTGAGAGATTCAGGACTCAGATTGCTTGATTTCTTGGATAACACAATAGCATCGGGAGTTGCTGATTCTACAGGGATTATCAAATTCAAAGAACTCTACAACAGAACATCCCGATTTGCTTTCGATCACTCAACTACCTTAAGACAGTGGGTCCATGTCCTGGGATACGTAGATGAATTCATCAGATCGAATTCCTTCAGGGAGAGTTTCGATATTGCTCGATCGTTCAGATTAAAAAAATACATTGAACTAGATCAGCTTCTGAAACAAAAAGAGTTCAGCGTATCATCTAAACACCACATGAAGCTCGCTTCAGATTTCATAGACTGGACAGGCGATCTGTTCCTGCAGAATACAGGTAATTACGATGACTCCAGTTAGGGAGATGCAAGTGAATGAAAGTTGTTAGTGGTTGCAAACAGTCTTATTATTGAATCCAGAATCTGAGTTTACCATCAGTCGCTTCAAAGCCCGGGGAAGTGAGAGTCATATGATCAGAATCGGTAGAAAGATAGCAATAATTGCGCTTCCATCGCTTACTGCGATATCAGGAATGCTTCTTCATTTCTACAATGATACTTCGTGGCTGGACTGGGTATTCAAGATTAGTCTCTCCGGAACTGTTGGTATCTGGACAAACTATTTTGCCATAAAAATGCTGTTCCGTCCCTATTATAGAACTGCCTTCGGAAGACAGGGGCTTATCCCCGCAAGAAGAGATGATATTGCCGAAGCGATTGCTGCAGCAGTATCGGAAGAACTTCTTGATGCTGAAGCCATTCTCGGATACATTGAAGAAAACAACCTGGTCGGGAAAACAGCTCAGGGATTACTTGAGTATGCCCATAGCTGGATAGATGATCCTTCCAACAGAACTAAGATAATCAACGCAATCGGCAGATACATCCAGACCAGGGGAGTGGAGCAGGCAGGTAAGCTTCTCGCAAAGGCAGCGCAGCTCATAAAGAATTATTCATCTGAAAAACTCTCTTCTGAGAAAGTCTGGGAATATGTCAGAAGCGCAATAGAACAGGAACTGGAAAAACCTGAAGCAGTACATCTTCTGACAATGATCATAAAGAACCTTGTTGAGAAGAACGCATCCACTATCGCACTCTATGTGAACAATATGCTGGAGGAATGGATTAATGATCAGAACTTCCTTGTCAAGAATGCTCTGAAACTTGGTAAAGGGCTTTTCGGCATCGACAATGAAATGATCAGAAAAGAGCTGATGGAGAAGGTTAACAAGCCTTCTTTCCTCCGGGATATAATGGATGTAATAGAACAGAATATCAGCTCAATATCAGCTATGGGTGATGATCCTGCAGTAAAAGAACGGTTCTCAGCATTCTTTGAAGAGCAGAAACAGCGTCTGGACGAATGGATAAAAACAGAAGGCGTGAATACTGCCAGAACTAAGATCATTGAATACCTTGAGTCCGAATCATTCTGGAACTGGCTTGAAGTGCAGATAGATTCAGTTATTGGAAAACTCAAAGATACCGCTGAAGAGAAAATTCATTCAGATGACTTCAGAAAAACAGCTGGTACTGTAATGCTTGAGTTCGCGGAGAAGGTTGAAATAAAGGAGATCGTCCAGAACAAGGTTAATGAGTTCGAGTTGAAACAGCTCGAAGACCTGATTACAAAAGTCAGCGGAGAGAATCTCTGCGGCATAGAATTATTCGGCGGACTTCTTGGCATGATAGCCGGCCTGACGCTTATCAATCAATGGTTCATCCTGGGCATACCTGCAGCATTCGTTGCTCTCTGGGGAATTGAGAGGTCACTGACCAGATCGAGCAGTAAAATTCATTCATAACCTTGCTTCTGACCGGCTATGCTTCAGAAAAAAATGCACCTTTGTGTCAAATATTGAGCGACCGCTCAGAATATTAGTACTGATTCCTCGGTATTATAGTTTCGATTAACTGAGTCAATTTCGTAAGTAAATATCATACATTAGTATATCTTCTCAATACCTGTCGGTATCATGCTGGCACCTATCTTGCATAATGTATTGACCTGATAAACAAATGAATGCGGAAGGAGATGCAATGATCCCGGTGATATTTGTTCTAACTGTGCTGATCTGTGCTAAGCTGCTTGTTCTGTCACACAAAGCGAAGTGTGCGGAAAGAATTCACGAAGACTCGAATCCTGATAGAAATTCAAAAGGAGGTTCAGAATGAAAAATATCTTCATCATAATTACCATCAGTCTGCTGGCAGTGGTTTTCACAGGCTGCGGCAGCAAGTTCAATGTGCCGTTTATTAACACGGATGAAACAATGCAGCTTACACCGAACATGACAAAGGAAGAAGTGATAGTTCTCTGTGGTGACCCACTCTATGTCGCCTTTGGTGACGGTGATGTTACCGCATGGGTTTATCAGATCAGATCACTTAATGTTGGCGGCAGTGAATCAACCGCGGATGCAGCTCTTTCAGGCGCAAGGGCAAGGTTGGGAATGAGTGACGGAAGCGGTCTCGTTAAACAGGGAACCGGGAATGACCACGGTGAAGTACTGCCTCATCTGATATTGTTCTTCGATGATGATCTGCTCCAGTTCTGGGCTACAGAAAATGGTATTGCTGATCCAGGTATTTTCTCGAGCGCCTGGGAAGCTATGCTGAAGCCCCCTTTTCAGGAGTAATGCTGAACATGTTCACCGGCTTCCATATTGACTCCGGGAGAGTTAATATAGATCTTGATAACCATCCCATGTTAAGAAGCAGCATGAATAGTGAGAAGGGAGAGTTCAGTACCAGTTCCAGCGAACGAACCTGGAAATATGTGCTTCGAGATGAGAACGGGATAATACTTTACAGGGGCCTGGTGGAGGAGCTTTCAGTTACCAATACAAGTACCGGGAGGGAGTTTGATCTTGTTTCTTATGAGGTCAGCTATTGCGGGGATTGCTGCGAGGAGCGCAGTTTCAGGATGAACGGCACAGAAGAAGATCGCGCCAGCGCAGAAGAAGCGATGATGAGGTTTGCCGGGGAGGATTCAAAGCGACGGCCGAATAACTAGACTGTAGTTTCTAGGGTATTTCATATCTATATTCATGGGGTATGGATAGATAGAACGATTCTGAACTTCAAGTTACTGTCTACAAATCCAGTAATTGGACTACCCTTTCCTGGAAGGGCGTAGCCTCGGTAAAACGATTTATTGTTACATCCGCCGCGGCGAATTCATCCATCCTGCATTTGTTGTTACATAATGTTCCGAGATCTGTCAGCAGGGTGGACAGACTGTGCAATTGAAAACCATCTGTGCTTAGTTTCATAATCTTCTTTTTCTTGCCGGAGTCAGATGTCTCTGCGGGCTTAACCGGATCACGAGTTCTTCTTGCAGCCTCAGGAGCTAGTGGATCGACACAGCCGGAGAGAATCTTGAGCGACCCAGTCCGGATGAAGTAGCTTCTCCGGAACTTCCCGAATATACCATAATCGACTTGTGAGCATTATAATTTGGCAGGATTGACAACCTCTAATTTTGATACGCAGGGAGTTGACTGATGAACACTAAGAATTCTGATAAACACAAATTTATGCAGGATTCAGAGATGACTTTTCAGGAAGTATTTGATTTTTCCTTTCAGAGGTTCATCTCCATTATACAGGGTCTTGCAGGGGAATTTGAAAAAGATAATTTCATAGAAATCCTGAAGAGAATCTCATCCGAAACAGCTTCAGAAGACATATTACAGGGTAAAACAGAGAACCGGCTGAACGATTTCACATCCTTTAAAGAGTGGGTAAGAAATCCTAGTCGCTTAATGAAGCACGTCTTAACTTTTGATATTGTTGAAGACACAGATAGAGTTCTTGAGATCAAAGTTACAGAGTGCCTTTGGGCAAAGACTTTTCGTGAGAACGGTGCTTCGGATATAGGATACGCCACTCTCTGCCACACAGATTTTGCCGGCTGTCAGGCTTTTAATGAAAATATCCGAATGACTCGTTCCAGGACATTGATGCATGGGGACAAATATTGCAATCATCGTTGGATTTGGGAAGAATAGCCCCGTTTTTTTCAGCTTGTATAAAGAAATATCATTCAGGCTCCTCTATAGAACTCGGCAAGATATACTTTCTTCTCTCTCTGTCACATCCTTTGCAGGTACATGGGTTACATATTGATAGTTCCTACTATTTTGAACTGCCTGTATTTCCTTTCATGACCAGGATAGTTTGTCTTGGTCATAACTGTCAATCACAGTGAACCTGGTAAAGGACTTCAAACACTTTCATCGGTTCCTTCTTGCCCCTGAGTTTGAAAGATCTTATCTCGCGGATATTAACAACTCCAGCGACCGCAGATGCAGTCTCTGGTCCCATAACTATTTGGTCGGGCTCAGCAATCTCCTCGAGACGTGAAGCCGTATTTATAGTATCACCGAGAACGGTGTAATCCATTCTCCGCTCATTACCCAGGCATCCAGCTGCGACCTCCCCTGTGTTGAGGGAGAGACCCACATGGATTGGAGTAGACGATTCTAAGGTTGGATCCCTGCTCATTCAATGGAGCAGCGGCAAGTCCCTTGAATCCGCCGTGAAAATGTGGTCTGAACTTGACGGGCAGAGCAGGGAGGAGCTGTTCAAAGATGCCCTTACCGGGCTTGGAATCCATGATACTTGCCCCAGATTGTGGTAATATCCACCTGCTGCGTTCACGAATACCGTATTGGAGTCGGGGATGTCGCATTGGCCTGCGCTGTTATCTCCCCATGCTACTATCGAGCCGTCTTCTTTCAGCCCCAGGCTGTGGTCAAGCCCACTTCTCACATTCACAAAACCAGTATTTGGCGCGGGGACATTGCATTGGCCTTCGCTGTTATCCCCCCATGCTACTATCGAGCCGTCTTCTTTCAAACCCAGGCTGTGCTCACCTCCACCTGCCATATTAACAAAGTGAGTGTTAGGCGCGGGGACATTGCATTGGCCTGCGTAGTTATACCCCCATGCTACTATCGAGCCGTCTTCTTTCAGACCCAGACTATGGTAGTATCCACCTGCCATATCCACGAAGTTAGTGTTAGGCGCGGGGACATCGCATTGACCGAAGTAGTTATACCCCCAGGTCACTATCGAGCCGTCTTCTATCAACCCAAGGCTGTGAGCAGAGCCAGCAGCTACGGCGACGAATCCCGTGTTGGGCGAGGGAACATCACACTGGCCGCAGTAATCATTTCCCCAGACCACTATTGAGCCGTCTTCTTTCAGGCCCAGACAAAAAGCACCGCCGGCAGCTATAGCAACGAATCCCGTATTGGGCGATGGGACAGTACACTGACCCGAGCTGTTGTCTCCCCATGCCACTATCGAGCCGTCTTCTTTCAGGCCCAGACAAAAGGCACTGCCGGCAGCTATAGCAACGAATCCCTTGTTGGGCGATGGGACAGTACACTGACCTGAGCTGTTGTCTCCCCAGGCCACTATTGAGCCGTCCTCCTGAGCATGCGATGCTCCTGCAAGAACCGAAAATAGAACAAGAGAGATGTAAGATGCAAGTTTTGAGCACCACATCATACCGGCACCTCCATCCATAAGTGAAACCCTTAGTATCAACAGGAAACTCAATTTCCAACTATTCAATATTGTTATTAAAGTTCCCTCAAACAATAGGAATTTGGATTTTCTATCCTTCCCGGAACATCATTTTTCCTCCAGACACAGCATCAATCACATCGATGACAAGCATTGCCATACGAATCCATCAAAGTTAGTATCTGTAAAGAAGCACAAATTTCTGATCAGTATTTCTGCTCTGGAATATCTTAATTTAGAGGTTTATGTGACTGAAATATCCAAAAAAGCAGATCCTGAGATCCTGCTAAAAAACTCTCTGGAACAAGCGGGTTGGATCGAATCAGAATTCTCGCTGACCTGACCATAGCTTTAAGGGAAATCAAACCGGAAAAAGTAATTGAATTCGGTGAACAGGGGCTGGAACTGCTGCAGAATACTGAAGACAAGAAACTTGAATCAACTATTCTGAATGAACTCTGCTGGGATTATCGTTGTGGAGCGCTGGAGAAGATGTATACCGTTTAAGTGTTCTCCATATCTCGGTAGCAGCAGTATGCAGTTAGCAGGGGTATTCACTATATAGTACGATCACTGGTTTCCCTTAATCTCGGAAGATTTCATTGAAAGGAGCCATATTGTTTCGCAGCCTCATCTTGCTGATCGCATTAATCATTGTCCTGCCGGTTACGGGTGAGCAGCTCGAAGTACTTGACGGACCCCTTCCCGGAATGGAATTCGTTACGATCCCAGCAGGGGATTTCTGCTGGTTCAGGGGAAACGCGAATGAGGATCATTGGCAGGAGCCCCACGCGGACGAGAACGGAACCCAGCCGGTGGCTACAAGATATCCGAATCCCTGGGGGCTGTTCGACATGAACGGTAACGTCAAGGAGTGGTGCTCGGACTGGTACCATCCAACACTTAAGGGTACACCGGCGGACGGAAGCAGGTACATGGGAGACTATTCCCAGGCGGAGCTGGATTATACCGAAGCGATTCGACTGGACCCGGCCAATCCGTACTTGTATTTCACTCGTGCAACGCTATGCGGTACAGTCAGGGACCACCAGGGAGCAATACCTGATTATGACAGGACTATCGAGCTGGATACAACTTACTTTATGGCTCATCATCTGAGGGGAATTGCAATGCTATTCTTTGGAAGGTATGAGGAAACCTTGGCCGATTTCAGCGTTGAGATAGAGCTCCATCCGGATGTGCCCGAACCATGGTTCGCCCGAGGAACCCTCTACTACGAGATGGGTCAGCTGGAACCGGCGCTGTCAGATATCGAAATGGCACTGGAGATAGATTCTCTATTCACTTATTGGTCTCAAGCCCGATCACTCAGAGAAAGAATACTCGAGGGAGATTGCAAAGTCCAACGACTTCCTCTTCGAGCAGGAAGGGCAAAAACCGCGACATTTGCAGGAAAAGGCTCTTAGATACTCAGCTCCGCATTCTCTGCACCTGATCCTCGCGAAACCGAAATGCGGATCACCACATAATAATGGTGAAATCCAAATTTAATCCAATTGAAAGCTGTTTTAGCAAAGTGAGATCAGCTCCACCACCAAGCACCGGGATGGTATAGATTCACCAGAAGAAATATTCACTGTTTCAAAAGACTGTTCTCCGTTTCAACCAGCTGCATCGCTCCGGTCTTCTGGTAATACTCTTCTTTGGTATTGTAGCTTCGTATATCCCAAGAGACGATATGCTCGTGGTTATGAAGAAGTAACAGATTGACTGGAAACCTGGTGAGTATTATGATTTTTTCAATCGAAGAATAGAGAATCCCTTTGTTAAACAAGGTTCCAAGATATGGGTGAACATCGAATGAAAACCGCTCGGAAAACAGAACCGCTGTCCATCAATGAGGTGGAAATTCTTCTTGAGAAGTCTGAGGGCAAATCCAGGGCAGACCTCCTGATTGAGCTTGCAGCACTTGTTTTGAAGAGCGACAAGGACCGGAGTCACAAAATCAGCTCCGAGGTCCTTGAACTTTCCAAAAAACTCGGGTATCGCAGAGGACAGGCATCTGCACTGTTCGGGCTTGGTGAAGCGGCCAGGACAGGTGGTGAGTATCGTGCTGCTCTGGAGAATTACGCATCATCTCTGGATATCTTTAAAGTGCTGGGCGATCCAATTCAGCAGGGCCGCTGTCTTCGCAGACTGGGAGATGTGCAGTTCTACGTAAACAATCTCAATCTCTCGTTGAAACATTACCTGAACTCACTGAGTATTTTTGAGAAAACCGCAGAGAAGGATGGGTCACCTCAGGCAAAGATCAACTGCGGACATCTTATGGCAACTATCGGTAATGTACTCAGAGATTCCGGTGACCTTGAAGCTTCGCTGGATTATTACCGGCGATGTCACTCGATTTACGTTCGCGAGGGCTTCACTGCAGGTATCCCAGGAATTCTGTACAACACAGGAAATATTTTTCATTCTCAGGGTCGACTTGAGAAAGCACTTGATGTTTACAGACATGCTCTGAAAGAAGCTGAGGAAAGCGGTGACAGTTATCTTACCTCGATGGCTCTGAACAGCGTCGGATCGGTTTATATGGCCAGGGATGAACTGGATGCGGCTGAAGACCATTTCAATAGATCTATGATTATCGCAGAGAAGCAGGATCGAAAAAGAGGTGTCCTCATATCGATGGTAAAACTGCTCGAACTGGGAAGGCTACAGGGAAATTTCACTGAAGCTCTCGATCAGTCCCAGCGGGCAGAACAGCTCGCCTGGCAGCTGGAAGATCGAAGAAGCCGTGCGGATATTCTGAAGGAAAGAGCTCTCATCTACAGGCACAGGGAGGAATACGAAAAAGCTCTTGAAACAAATCTGGTCTTTCAGAAACTCAGCGTGGAACTTCTTTCAGAACAGCGTGTCCGTGAAATTGACATCCTCAGAGTCCGCTATGAAACTGAAGCAAAAGAACGGGAAATCGAACTTCTCAGAAGAGAAAGAACAGTACAGAGAAGGATGATGGTAGGAGCTGTGGCGGGGCTGATGTTTACAGGTATATCGCTTGTTCTGGTTTACCGTAATGTACGCTTTAGAATCAGAGTAAACAGAGAACTGGCTGATGCTTATTCCCGGGTCGAGAAGCTGTCGCAGATCGATACTCTTACCGGACTTGCGAACAGAAGGGCAATGATGAACAGCCTTGCCGCTGAACAGACCCGTTCAACCAGAACCGGCAGAAGCTTCGGGCTTATCATGGCGGACATAGATGACTTCAAACAGGTGAACGACCGTTACGGCCATGCCTGCGGTGATGAAATACTGGTGGAGGTTTCGAAGCGACTGGAAAAGACTCTGAGAAATCAGGATATTACCGCAAGATGGGGCGGTGAGGAATTCCTCCTCCTTCTTCCCGAAACATCGCTTCACAGCGCGGTAAAAGTTGCGAAAAAAACAAAGGCCCTGATAGAAAACACTCCCTTTATCTGTAATAAGACTTCTATCAATCTGACCATGACATTCGGGGTTTCGGAGGGAGGAGTAATCCCTGTAGAGGATGCTATTCAACTGGCCGATACTGCCCTTTACCGGGGTAAACGCACAGGCAAGAACACTGTGAATATTCAGTCATGAAGCGGGAAAGTTGTTTTTCATAAATTGAGATCAGCTCTAAAGAAGAACTCATCCTACCTCTGAATGATTACAGGTTCACCAGAGAAAATTTCACCATCCCTTCCTGAAAAGAAATCCGTTCTGACAGACCAGCCTGCCATCGTATCAAGGATTGGATCAAGTGTAATCGTCACCAAAGGGGAAAGGAATTCTTCAGAGGGTTGAATCGTCGATTACGAGGATACTACAACTACTACGGGATTATCGGAAACTCACGAGTGATTGACCGCTTTTCCTTCTTGGCACTTCGATGTACATTCAAGTGGCTGAAGAAACTCCAGCTATAGGGAGGGCAAAATTGCTAAAGATGATGGTAGTGATAATTCTCGTTTCTTTTCTT
>JAIORS010000150.1 GCA_021108005.1 Candidatus Aegiribacteria sp. | reverse complement strand
TTTCTGGGTTCCGATCAGGTTCTTTACCTGATGCAGCCGATAAGCATTGAATAAGAAAAAAAAGGGGTCAAATCTTTACTCTTGACATTACGGAAATGGGGTCAAATCTTTATCCTTGACAATTACTTGATTCCAAATGAAAAACATCAGACATGGCATTTATGCTTTCTTTCTATAAGATGCAATAATGATAAAAGTACAATGTCAAGAGTAAAGATTTGACCCCTTTTCCCCCTTTTTCTCAGAAATAGGTGCCGGCTGAAAGGGAGAGCACAGTATCATCGAAATCCAGAAGATGTATCTTCCAAGCTATCTCTATATCACGATTGAAGATCAGAACATCAGTACCGATATTCCAGTAACCGCCGAATTCACTGGTCTTTTCCTCTTGACCGGCTTCTTCCCACTTGAGTGTGTGAAGAGCGACACCTCCGCCGAAATATAATGACCCAAAACACATTCTTCCGCCAAACAGCACCGGTATCATGTAAGCGGAGCGATTTTCGCTCTCGGTGGTAAGAAAAACATATTCGAGACTGCTTTCCAGATGTCCGAACAGAAATGGAACCAAAATATCAACACCGACAGCAGGACTGAGGGAATAGGTCTGAGCGAATTCTCCTGTAGGGATCAGGATACCGGTATGTACCCCGACGGACGGCTGCGCCAGTGCACATGAACCGCATAGCAGAACAAGGAACAGCATGTTTCTCATTGTATCTCCTTACAAGTTTGAATCGAACCAGTGGAGTTAGCTACTGTCGTTACTTAAATCCTTTCCCATTTCCCCCCCCATTTTCACTGAAGTTCGAGCGTATAGAGTTTCTGATACCCATCAAGAGGGTTGAGAGACCAAGCGAGTATTCCGAATTCATCTACATGTACTTCCCATAGAAGACCGTCAGTTCCGATAACTGATGGAATGCACGCATTGAAGATGTGCTTTCCATCGTAACCGAACACATCGAACGTAGGAGTATCTTCGGTTCCTCTTCTTACCCAGAGCCTGTTCTCACTGTCGATTCCCATCGAATGTATTTTCCATCGGTACGGATCCGGCTGGTAATTGAGCTGGCCACCGTACCCCATGTTCTTAGCCCGTTGATTCCAGAATTCGGCTTCTTCAGCTATCTCCTCTTCGGACTTCTGAACCGCAGGCAGATCCATTGATATCTCGACGAATTCCTCACCGTTTACGTCAAATCCGCTTATCAGGTACTCCTCTGTATCTCTTGAGGCAATGAAAACGTTTCCATCTCTGTCTGAAGCCCATGTTTTGGCGAAATACGCTTCTTCGACGATCTGTGAAGAATTTGAAAAATCGAACACAAAAGAATTCTCCCAGTAAATAAGGGATGGTTCCGTCTCGTCTATCTCGAACTTGCCCACATAAGCCGTAAGAATAGGCTGATCGTCAACGATCTCAAAACTGTTGATTGTGCCGACGTAGCGATTACTGTCAGCTGCTGTTAACCACATCACCGGTTCTCTGAAGATGTCGGTGGCAATTCCTTCCCATTCGCCGTCTGCAAGAAAAACGCTCATCCCGCCAGCCTGCATATCGAATATGGCTACTCGGCCGTCATTCAGCCGAACCATGGACAGCGGATTGTAAAACTCACCAGGACCTGAACCACGTCTTCCGAAGCTCCCGACAAAGATGCCATCGGGAGTGTATTCGCGAACGCAGCATGCTGGTCTGTCGAGAACAAGTATGTTTCCCTCAGCGGTATGCGAGGAAGCTTCTATTGAACCGAAAACGTAATTCGAGTCACCGAGTTCAACACCTATAGAGTCGGTAATCACGAGTTCTAAAGCAAATTCTGCGTCCTCTACCGGTTCGTCCGGGATCTGTTCTGTCTGTTCGCTACCGCAACCGGAGAAAGTAAGAATAAACACAACTGTTATTAAAAGAAGTTCATATTTCATTACGGATTCCTTTCCATATTTGTAATTTCAATTATACAATTATACAAATTAAGGAAATATCGTCAATATTTTCACTATTTCAGTCATGCGATCGTATTTTCGTAAGGAGAAACCAAAACAGGCATTTTAGCAAGAGACTCTTTGTCCGGGACTTGTTTCCGCATAATAATAGGAAAGTGGGCTGCGATTCCCGGACTCACTGCGAGTAGATCTTCTTCACGATCGCCCCATCTTCCATCGAGATCTCGTACTCCGGACCGCCTCCGACCATGTCCTTGTCCGAGAAGACGAAGCGCACGATCCACACCCCTTCGCCTTCACTTACGACCACATCATAGACCGAGAGGTCACGGTAGACGTTGGCGGCATCCATTTTTGCGATCTCTATGGCCCGCTCCTCATCGATGCTCATGTTCTCCTCCTCTTGCGACGTTGGAGCGGCTCGCAGATGGTTGCACCCACACATACCCAGCACGAGGACGGCCATGAGTGAGAGTCTGCAGAGCATTGGTAAGAGTTTCCTGTGATGCAGGAAGTGCAGACTGAGCATTTTAGCAAGAGACTCTTTGTCCGGGACTTGTTTCCGCATCGATTTCAAGAATTCTGTTTGGGTAAGGTGAAATAGAAGGTTGCCCCTTTCTCCACTTCGCTTTCGGCCCATATTTTTCCCCCGTGCCGGCGTATTATCCGTTGTACGGTAGCAAGACCGATTCCGTTGCCTGAGAATTCAGTTGTACCGTGCAGGCGTTGAAACACACCAAACAATTTTTCAACATATTTCATATTGAAACCGGCTCCATCGTCTCGAACGAAGTAGACGTTATCGTTTTTAATATTCTCAACACCGACTTCGATCCTGGCATGCTCGTGATTGCCTGTGAATTTCCAAGCGTTGGACAGAAGGTTAATCAGCGCGATTTTCAGCAGCGTTGCGTCTCCGTGTGCGGAGATACTCGGTGAAATAACGAATTCTACATTTCTATCGGTATCTGTTTGCCGAAGGTCTTCGGCAATTTCAATGGCGAATGCGCTCATATCCACAGTGTCGTACCGCATCTCGGAGCGAGACAGGCGGGAAAG
>JAIORS010000149.1 GCA_021108005.1 Candidatus Aegiribacteria sp. | reverse complement strand
TCGCCTTTAGTATCTCACCTACGATTTCATCTTCCGGTTGGCAGTATGAAGGATATAGAGCAAAGCCATTGATCAATATCCCATTTGCATAATTCGGCATGGTGTTAATATCATCATAGGCAATCCTGTCCAGCCCTGGAATCCGAATCACTGCATGACCATGTTCCTCAATCCTGCGGATTGCAGGCTGTACAGATTGCTCCTGAGGAGTATTCTCCGGATATTGTGAGACCAGCCAGATCCCAGGTTTAATAGGCCATAGATACATATCCAAATCTCTGGTTGAGTCACCTTTGAGAGTAGGTACGGGAACGAAGACCTGAGCAGGGAAATTCTTCCTGAGGAACTGGAGTCTTCGTAATCCTGAATCTCCATTTGCCATATCTTCCGCAATCAGACAGAGATCCTCATTGACGGAGATAACTGCAGTTCCGAAACTATCATTCATAACGAGAGCGGGGATTCCAAGAGAATTGAGAACTCGAGAAGAAAAACGGCTAAGACGATCTGAACCCTCCAGTCTTTCATTGCTGAAGAGAAGACCGAGGCCTTCTCCATGTTCACTCTCCCCAAGATTATGCCCCGCTCCGGAGAATCATGATTCAGCACTATCTCATCCGGTTTGAGATCGTTCTGTTCAAGCAGGTCAAGGAAGAATTCAGTTTCATCTTCAGAGACGAACACTTCTACGGTAATTCGATCGGCCACTGCTCTTGCCATCTCACATATAGTCCTACCGTAGTTGAACCTGCTATGAAAGAAGTCCTGGGCGAAACTGAGATACAGTTTCCCGACAGGTTCATATTCAGGGATTATTCTCATTTCGTTCCTCTCAGATAACATCGATACATATACTTCTTGAACCTGCGGGGCGCACCTCGAAAAAAGGATCCGCCGGATGACGGATCCTTTTACTGTTTTTCTTATGCTGGCTCTAGTCCAGATCTCCCAGATCTACCGGCAGATAGAGACCATCGTTTCCTACCCACATCTCCCAGAATGTGTAGATATCGCCGTCCTCATCTTCGCATTTGATGTCGTAGTAATCGCCGCCATCAACCCAGAATGTGAATTCGTCGCCTGAGTAGAGAATCTCGCTTCCAAGGCGGTCTTCGCCCCATCCGGAGTACGAGGAAGGGTTGGCATTGATGTAATAAATGTCATAACCGCCGGTATCATTGTAAATGGTTACCGGAGCGTTGCCATAAACGGTATTATCCGAACCGCTGCCGCCACCCGCATTGTATTCTCCGAGATCATCAAGAGTTACATACCATTCGTAGTAACCATTAACATTGACTTCCCACTTGATGTATTCGTCGCCATCCTCATCAATGAGCTTGATGTCGTATACATTGTTGGGAACGCTGAATGCAACGGAGTTTCCCGAGTAAAGTATCTCGTCATCGTCAAGCCAGTCACCGCCCCAGGAATCATCAGTACTCGGGCCAATGTAGATAAAATGAATGTCCCATCCACCGGTATCGTTAATGATTTCGATTGTTCCGGCGGAGACGGATGTGATAAGTCCAATTGCTGCCAGCAAAAGGAATGCCTTTTTCATTTCAACCTCCTTAAAGTGTTTAGATTCAGAATAGAAGCTAAACCATAACAGCATTGTTTGTCAATCCCGATTAAACGGTGACATGACATCCCGCAGTCGTATATTCGGAATGTAACTATTGAGGATATAATTAAATACACAGGCAGGTGGATCATGTTCAGATATCTTATTGTTTCCATTTTTTTTGTTGCAGTTATCCCGGCCGATACTATAACATTCGATCTGACCAGCGAACTGAACGATCGAATTGAACTGAACGAATCTTTCAGAGGAATCGTACCTGAACTGCCAGGAAGCTACGCCGGAACTGTAGAAGGCTTCCCCATGCTTCCCCAATTTCCGCGAACGGTAACCCTCCCTGCTGGATTTGGAGCTCTGTCAGTATCATCATCCGGGATATGGGAAACTGTCGCTGTCTCGGTGTTCGTCCCTCCCCTTTCAAAACCTGTTCCACTTATTCTCGAGCATGTAGATACAGATGTACAGCGGAACAATGATGTATATCTGTCAAACGATTTCTGGCCATCCTCGCCTGTTGAACTTACAGGAACAGGCTTCATGAACGGATCACCTGTTGCTGAACTTACTGTAACACCGTTGAGATGGAACCCCTCAACAGGGGAACTCCAGAGGCTCTCTTCCATTGAAGTACACATAGAAACAGTGCCGCTGGAAACCAGACCCCTGCCATCAGTTGATTCCGGGGGACTCAGAAGGATGCTGATAGTTACGAATCAATCCTGTAAATCAGCTTTTCTTGAGCTTGCGGAAAGGAGAAACGATCAGGGCATCCTTACTGAGGTATACACAATGGATAGTATATACGTTTCAGCTTCAGGACGCGATAACGCTGAAAAACTCAGGAACTTCGTCAAGGATTACTACACAGTAAATGGGCTTGATTTTCTCCTTCTGGGCGGAGACACGAACGTTGTACCCTTCAGGTATGCCTACGCAATGACCTGTGAGGCGGGAATCAGCCCCCGGGAGGACAGCCTTCCATGTGACCTGTACTTTTCAGACCTTGATGGAACATGGGACGCGAACGGCAACGATATTTTCGGAGAAATCGCTGATAATGTAGACCTGTTTCCCGATATCTTCGTAGGAAGGGCTACGGTTGAAAATGCTACCGAAGCGGGTATTTTCGTTGACAATATCGCCGCCTACGAAGACTGCATTCAGGACGATCACCTTCAGAGAGTTCTGTTCCTCGCGATGATACTCTGGTGGGATCCCTATACTAATTCCGGTGAAAGCAAAGATTACATCGATGAGGAGTTCCTTCCCGATTTCCTGGATATTACGAAGCTGTACGAAGCCCTCGGGAATGAGAATCTTGCCACAACCATGGCCGCAATGAACGCGGGGCAGAATTTCATCAACCATGACGGGCACGCGTGGTACTCATCCATAGGCGTAGGCGACGGTTACATGGGTATCAGCGATGTGAACGCAGTGAATTCAGGTGGAAAATTCGCGGCTTCAATGTACTCCATCGGATGCTGGAGCGCCGCATTCGATTACGATGCCATCGGTGAGCATTTCGTAACAAATTCTAACGGATGCACAGTTGGATACATCGGCAACTCCAGCTACGGATGGGGTTCTCCGGGAAACCCGTGCTATGGCTACTCAGACGCGCTCGATCATCTCTATCACGATTATCTTTACGCTGACCGGACTCTTACAACGGGAGAACTGCTGGCTCATACAAAGGAGTATTTCATACCCTTCAGCCAGTGGGAAAACGTTTACAGGTGGCACCAGTACGACGTGAACCTTCTGGGTGATCCTTCTCTGCGTCCTTACAGAAAAACTCCTGCACAGATCACTATCGACTGTCCTGCGATTGTTACCGCAAATACTTCCGTGTTTCCGGTGCGGGTATCCGGAGTCAATCCTGAAGGCCTGACCGTTTGCGTTCATGATCAGGGAAGCAACTGGGAAGTAGCGGAACTGGACGCCTCAGGCGCTTATACTTTTAATTTTGGAGACCCTGTAACAGGGGATGTAAAAGTCACCGTAACCGGACAGGGAGTAAAAAGAACCAGTATCGATATACTCCAAGCAACCGGTCCTGATCCTGTTATTTCCCAGTTGATTATCGATGATGATATGGGGTACGGGCAGCTTTCCCCCGGATGCAGCTCAGATCTTCATATCACTCTTCTCAATCAGGGAACAGAAAACCTGACCGACGTGGAACTTGTAATAAATTCAGTTTCAGGGCCTGCGACAATCAATCAGAACTCAAGTTCATTCGGCAGTATGGATGCCGGAGCCGAATCCCTAGGATCGCCATCGATTTCTCTTCAGGTGGACACATCGGCAGTAAACGGTGATGTAATAGCTCTCCAGGGTGAAATCCAGACTGTACAGGGGAACTGGGATATATCAATACCTTTCCTTGTGTATGCGCCGGGCTTGTACTTCACAACTTACAGTGTAAATGACAGCGCATCCGGAAACGCGAACGGCATTCCTGACCCCGGGGAAACCTTCGATCTTATCACGTCCATAGCTAATGTGGGAATGCTTAACGCAACCTGTGTGTCAGCCGTAATGACAGGATATCCGGCTGATGTAACATGGATTTCAGATTCGGCATACGTTGATTCAATTCCTCCTGAAGGAACTGAAACGTTCACCTTTGTCTGCCATCTCGATGCCGGCACACCATCCCCCTCATTCCCATGGCTTTTCTTCGACATTGTTTCCTCCACAGCCGATTACTCGTCTGCAGATTCTCTCCGGCTCACTGTGGGTGAAACCGGTATTTCAAACGATGTTGAAAACGGTGCTGCGGGATGGGTTCATTCCGGAACGAATGACATGTGGAATATCTCAGAAAACAAAAGTCATTCTCCGACGCATTCGTGGTTCTGTGGCGGAACAGCTGGATATATCGATGGGATGGATTGCAGCCTGTTCAGTCCGGAGATGGTACTCGCGCCTGAAGCGACCGTTGAATTCTGGACTACTTTCGACACTGCAATATACGGCAGCGACGGGATGTATATGGTAATCCATGATGGGGGAGCGGAGGATACTCTTGATTTTATAGGCTCCGGAGGAGCGCTTGCTCCCGCCTGCAAAGGTATCGGTACAGGCTGGGTACCATATTCGTACGATCTTTCAATGTACGAAGCGGGAACAGTCATACAACTTGAATTCAGATTCTACTCAGATGATGATGCTAATACAGGTACCGGATTCTATATCGACGACATTTCGATTGAGGGAGCGTATACAGGTTCAACAGGAGTTTCATCACCCTTGCTGGTTGCGCCTGTGATGGGGCTTCCCGCACCAAATCCTGCATCAGGCTTTTTCACTGTACCAGTTACTATCCCCGCCCCAGGTAACTGGAACCTTTCACTGTACGACATTTCGGGAAGAATGGTCCTTTCGAGAGACGGGCAATCGCCTTTCGGAGACGATGTTGAGATGAATGGTTCCCATCTGTCTTCCGGTGTTTATTTCCTTAGGCTGTCAGGCTCTGCCGAAGCTGCCGGAAGGCTGGTACTGCTTGGAAATTGATAATAATGGATACTGGGCTTGCTCAATCCAGTACAACCAGGCTCCTGCAAACCCTGTTCTGACCGGATGAAACAACGAACAGGCAAACTCCTGAAGGAATACCATCAATATCCAGCTGCAACAGATGTGTACCTGAATCAAGTATTCCGTTGAAAGCCATAGCAAGAAGACGGCCATCAAGCGAATAGATAGTAATCGATACTTCTGCTGTACTCCAAAGCTCAATGGATGGCTGAATAAAACCTGAAGCCGGATTGTTAAGGCTGTTCAGCGTTAGTCCTCCGGACAGGGATGAACCTTCCCCCTCCTCAACTCCAGTATCAGGCTCTCCAAGAAAGAGGTTAATTGTACCTGTATAATTAGCGGCGAGAATATCCGGAATCCCATCATCATTCCAGTCGCATATGGAAGGCCTTATGGAGGAATAGAAATCGATAACCTTACCATCAGCTTTAAGATCTTCATGATACTCAAAAACCGGAAGGTCCGGGGTTCCGCAGTTTATATAGCATACAATTCTGCCGGTCGTAGAACCTACTACAAGATCCGGAAGCCCGTCGTCGTTCAAATCTCCAAAATCAGGATACGAGGAGTACAGCTGTATCGGCTCACCAGAGCAGAATACGGTATCCGTCTGGTTGAAAAGCGATTCGCCGGTAACACCTTCGTTAATATAGAGATACAAACAGCTTGGAATTCCTTCCATCCTGCCTGTAACAATATCGGGAAGTCCATCGTTATTCCAGTCAACAATACTTGGTGCTGAATTATGGCCAACGTAGATGGGTTTTCCATCAACGTTAATCTTCGGTTCAGCGGTCAGGAAAATATCCCCTGAAGACAACCTGCTGAAATAACTGATGGTGCCGAGCCTATCACCAACAATGATATCCAGCCTTCCGTCATCATTCCAATCCACAGCCTGTGGATTCGTAGCTCCTGTACATCAACCGTAAGGTACGGACAGATAGCCAGTTCCATCCATAAGATAGTTGAATTCGTTGAAAACGGGATAGCTGCCGGTGCCGACATTAGGATAAAACCTTATCCTGCCATAGTCGAACTGACCGCAGATAAGATCCTTTTTACCGTCTCCGTTCCAGTCCACCGCCAGTGGAGCCGCATAACTTCCAACATTGATTTCGTCGCCACCGCACATAAGAAAGCCTTCATAAGTGAATTCCACCATTTCGGCTGTGGTTACAGCAACAGATAGAATAAGTAGAAACAACTGCCTCAATGTGAACCTCCAATTTCCTCCAATAGAATAACAGACCTCTTATAATGCGTCTAGTCCTGCCTGCCATTCTGACAGTATATTCAGCCTTACTCTGAAAGGAAACAATGAAAGTTTTCTATG
>JAIORS010000148.1 GCA_021108005.1 Candidatus Aegiribacteria sp. | reverse complement strand
TTCCATCAACGGGAACACTTACCCAAGCTTTCCTTGTGGTAAGATAAAAGAATGCAGGGGGAGGGATTTCAATCTCTCCCCCTGCTACCTTTCACACCGCGCAAATAGTTGAACTTACACAGGCCAGTTGTCTCCCTCTGACAATTCTCCCCGTTCAATAAGCCAGAGCCTCGCGGCTTCAGCTACTCCTCCCTCGTTCACCGAAGGCACTTCCCGGAAACGGGTCCTGAGATGCTCGGGGGAATCCTCAACAACAAAGGCATGTCCTGCCCATTCAAGAAGATCGTGATCGTTGTAATCGTTTCCTACCGCGGCAGCATCTTCGCCTGAAAGGCCAAATTCGGCAGCGATCAATTTAACTCCGGAACTTTTCGAGACCCCGGCGGGGAATATTTCGATCCACAGTGATTCACCGTCCAGAGGGGATGTAGTCCGCAGAATATTGTAGGATTCACCCAAAGATTCTGCCAGGTTCTCAAGAATGCCCTCCCGCCTGCCGGGAGGAACTACGATAACAATCTGTGTTGAAACGCACTCCTCATCACCGTTCTCAAAAGGCCTGCAGTGATCTGAATAGAGTGCAATTCGTCTTTCAATATCCGGATTGGACCCCGAGCTGTACCTGTATGTAAACACATGGTTGTCAGTGACTGTTCCCTGTATGCAGAAATCGTAACCAAGATCGATAAGTACTTTCACTGCGTGGGATGTAAGGGCGGTATTCATGGATGATGTTCTGAGAAATTCGCCTGTACGGTAATTCTGTATCCTGGCACCGCTGGAAAGTACAAGGTAATCCACCGGCAGAATTCTCTCCCCCATCATTCTGTTAAATGAGAATGGTGACCTTCCCGTTGCTACGACCCTCAGGATATTCATTCGCCCCAGGGTTTCAAGGGCAGCGATATCCATCCGGTGGAAATCACTCCCTGGCAGAAGCAACGTCCCATCCATATCGGTTGCGAATAATCCGATCGGAGCCGAATCCTTATGCATCGAATTTACTATCGGAAGATTTCAATATAACAAGGCTTCCAACAGGAAATCCCGAATGTTCCGCCACAAGGTCGCATTTTACTCTGAATAGGAAATAGATATTGGCATCCGATGAAGAAAGAGATTCGTAGTTGCCCTGCCCTTTGGCAATTATCACATCGGCTTCATCGAAAACGCGCCTGAATTCAGTAGAACAGTCACTTAATACAGTGGCCGGGGCTCCGGATCCGTTATCTATGAGAGTGGCTACCCTGTTCAGACCCGCGGCTTCAGCATCTTTGAGAATCGCATCGTTAATCGCAGGCGCTCCCCTGACAGCTATGATGATCTTTTCCCCGGGGAGCTGTTCGAGGAATTTTCTGTCGAAAACCGTTTCTCCCGCGTTGTCAGCAAGGTATAGAACATTTTCTGCTTCATCAATTTCCGATTTGAGCTGCCCGGGGTCTGCTCCGCAGAGGGGTTCATGAACCACCTCGCTTAAAATGCCTGAGATGTCTTCGTGCGAAACCCTTTCCTTGGCTCCAAGGTCGATGATGTTTCCGGCAATTGCAAGCCTCAGGCCTGACAGAAATCTGTCTTTTGAGTCTTCTATAATCCTGTCCATTTCCGGTTCCATCTTCAGTGCCATTTCCGTATGAATCGCCTTGATTTCTCTGTAGGGATCCTCCACTCCAGTAATGGATACGATTATTCTGCCTATTCCCTGAGCTATCTCGGGGGGTGACTTATCAAGGTCGGTTTCTGACATGTAAGCCAAGCACCGCCGCATAATCTTTTTCTGCATCGCTGAATCGTCTGTGGTCATCATCGCCATTTCCTTTGCCTGGCGTACAAGGCATGGAAGGCATTCAAGTTCGGCTTTCATATATTTCTCCATCCGGATTTTGTAATTTTGGTAAAGCTGATAATAATCAAATTAATGTCTTTCCGCAGTTTTGGCTCCGCTTTTTAACCGGAAAAGGTGTATTCTGAGTATTAGAAAAACAGCGATATTCGATCTTGACGG
>JAIORS010000147.1 GCA_021108005.1 Candidatus Aegiribacteria sp. | reverse complement strand
TGGATATCCCTATGGTGGAGTATACCCTATTGACATCAGTCAGCTAATGAGTGACCCTATAGACATCTTGTGCCAGTACCCGGATTTCAATAAGTTTAGAGGTAGAGAATGAAACAATACGAAGACCTGGTATGCGTTGATTTTAGTATCTGACAAATGATAACCATACATCGGAGGGACATGGTGAAAACACTAACAATGGTCTTGATTATCTGCATTGCAGCGCAGGCATCGAATGTGCAGCTCTACGAGAACAGGCCATATACACAGGAGGAGATAGAAGACCTGACCTGGTTCGAACTCTGTATTCTCCGCAATGAGATATACGCTATTCATGGTTATGTTTTCTCAAATGAATCACTTGCGGCTTATTTCGAAGATCAGGACTGGTACGTTCCGGATCCGGATTTCACAACACCTGACGAATTCGATCCCGGATTCTCTGACGAAGAGGTGAATAATATTTATCTATTCCTGGAAGCCGCTGAAGACACTGAAGAATCCGTTCTCGGATGCTGCTATCCAGACAATCTGCAGAACATGCAAGTTGATTACTACAGACGTCTCTCCTTCCGTCCTGAACTCCCCCCTGTACCAGACTGGTACAACATGTATACCGGAATCCCGATGGAACTTGGGGGCTATCCTGATTTCTCAGGAGAAGATATTCTTCCCTACGAGGTATTCAACTACCTTTACACCGGCTGGGGCCACAATGAAACCAATGAGCAATGGCAGGCAACTCAGGACATACTCGATGAATACGAAGTACAGAACAAGGCAGTGTACAGGCTTTACTTCAGATCGGATAGAACCGTAGCAAAAGTAGAAAAGGTAACTCTGGATTTCCTTGATGCTTCGCGAAGCTACGATCCTTACGTTCTATGGACGGCATGGTTCTCTCCAAACCAGGAATTCATCATCGTTTTTCCCGATTGCAAAATGAATTGGGCAGCCGGGGATCTTGCACTCATTTATACAAACGACGGAGATGAATGCTTCCTGCGAGCCGCCTTCAAGGGAACCTACCCTACTATCAGACTGGAGATATACGATGGACCATACAGTGATCTTCCGCTATCAATCAAGATCAGCAGTGAGGAGATCGGTGGAGACGAAAGATACGAAGAATTTTTTACCAGATAGTACTGAGTGGTCGGAGTTATAATCACAACAAACTGATCATCCTGACATGATCGTTTCCAGTGAAGAATTGTTATAGGTAAGTGTTTTATTTTCGCAAATTCCAGGGAGGGTTCAATATGAAGTTGCTTTTGATTTCCAGCGCTGTTTTTATCACCTGTTCTGTAATGGCTTCAGGAACAGATCCAGCTTCAGACGGGCCTCTGGATGGAATGCACTTCGTCTCAATTCCCTCAGGTGAGTTCCTGATCGGTTCAGATATTTCAGGCGGTGATTACTTCGACGAAATTCCACAAATGATCGTTCAGATCAATTCCTTTGAGATAATGTCTACTGAGGTAACTCAGGGCATGTGGGAAGAACTTATGGACTGCGATAGCAGCTCGATACCTTTCCTATGGACAGATCTTTGCGGCAAAGGCTCAAATTATCCTGTATATGCGGTATCCTGGTTCGATTGCAGAGAATTCATCAATGAACTGAACACAATTGACTCCAGTTACATTTACCGGTTACCGGGCGAAGCGGAATGGGAGTACGCCTGCAGAGCGGGAAACGATGCAGACTTTTTCTGGGGCGATTCCGATCAGGCAAGTCGTTACTGCCATTACAGAGTCAATAAACTGGATCAGACAAATGCATCATCTCATATATACGGCACACGGGAAGCAGCTTCACTTGAAGCCAATTCCACCGGGCTTTTTGACATGGCAGGCAATGTTTCCGAATGGTGTCAGGACCGCTACTCTCCCGATTACGATTACCTCCCTCCCGATGGAACTCCTTTCCTTTATCCATGTGATGATCAGTGGCCCTACCAGATGAACACGCGAAGGGTACACCGCGGAGGCAGCTGGCTCACCATCCTGAATGAATGCAGGTCAGGAAATCGCAACAGCCAGCCTCCGGAACTCTGGGCAACCTGCATCGGATTCCGGCTTGTCAGAGTACCAAGAAACAACAAAAACTACGCTCTTATACTCTTCCAGGAGGGAGTAGACAGTATCGATGCCAATTCAAACAGAGATGGCATAGAGTTATTCACCAGGGCACTGGAGCTTGACCCCACCATGATAGATGCGCTGATCTACAGAGGGTTTTTCCGTCAGGGGCTCGGTGAGACGGAACAGGCACTTTCCGATTTTGATATTGCTCTGCAGCTCGATCCCGAGAATGCAGCCTCATATCAGATGATGGGCGTCGTTCTTTCGGACGCGGAATATTATCTACAGGCTTTAAAGGTTTTCAACAGGGTCGTCGAACTCGACCCCGACTATCCCAGTATTTACTACCACAGAGGATTCGCGCAGCTTTTCCTGTGGAATTTCGATGATGCGATATCGGATTTCAGCCTGGCGATTGAATACAATCCCAGCTCTCCCAGCCCTTACTATGCAAGAGGCACCGCATACTATTTGAACGAGCAGAACGATAGAGCCCTCTGGGATCTATCCGCTACTATAGAGCGGAACCCCAATGATGGTGAAGCATATATGCTCAGAAGCGAGATACATCGTCATATGGGCAACCTGGAGCAGGCGGAATCGGACAGAACCAGTGCCGCCGCACTTGGAACAGATAAATAAAATGGGTACCGGTTGTCCTTTTAGATGGGGCAACCGGCCCTTTACTCCTGAACAGATATAGGTTACTTCTTGAGATAAGTCATGGCACAGAGTACAGCACCCTGGGGATCCTGCATAACGCAGAACCTTCCTACTTCGGGAATATCAAATGCTGGCTTGAGGATTTTACCGCCCAGATCGACAACATTCTTCGCAACTTTATCAACATCGTCAACTGTGATGTAGATGTCCCATGATGGGGACATCCCCTGACACTCGGCAGGCATCTTCATTATGCCGGCTACGGCATCGCCGTCAACTTTTACAATGGTGTATTCGGATCCGGGAATGGGAATCGTATCGTATTCCCAGCCGAAAAGACCCTTGTAGTATTTTTTTGCAGCCTCTACATCTGTTGTCATGAGTTCGAACCATCCGAAAGCACCGTGCTTCATGCAGTCATCATGCATTTTTCTCTTCCCTTCCCGTGAGTGAAAACAATCGCTGACAGTAGTAAACATATGTATACTTTTTTGAAAGTCAAGTATTGTGATATCTGAACGTTAATGATTGAGTTCCGATATTTTCACTGATTTCGAATACACATGAAATCATATCTATATATTATATTATATTTTTTAATATATTTTGATAATAATGCCCGGATGCAAGACCTGACCCTATTTTTTGTCCGGCGAGGAATGTATACTTGTTAATGAATAAAGAACTGAATGCGGAAGGAACTGAATGGAAAATTACCTCTCACTTACGGATGCAGCCAGGTGTCTCGGTATGGGCCTGAAGGAGGCAACGAGAGAGATAGGCAGGGCCGATCTGAAAACGGTCATGTACCAGGGCAGGAAATGCTACCTCCGCAGTGACATCATACAGTGGCTGACAAAGGAGTTCGGCAGCCTTGCTGCGGACAGACTCGCCGCGGCTGAACAGTCAAACGCCGAGACCGCCGGAATAAACCCGGCAGCCCTCCTGATAACGGACATGCTTTTCAGCAGGATAATCCTGCCATACAGGATTGGAACAGCATCCAGCATGCTCAGAACCATCGCATCGGAAGCCTGCAGCACAGGAGCGCTATACGACGAGAAAACCCTCCTGGAACAGCTGACCCTTCGTGAGCAAGCCAATTCCACAGCGCTAAAATGCGGCGCAGCCCTCACCCACCCCCTGGATATCTCAAAACTCTATATGGAACACAGCCTGCTGATGCTCTTCATGCCTCCCCATCCGCTGCCTTTCGGAGAGGAGAACGGAAAGCTCACTGCCCTGTTCTTCCTGCTGATGTTCCCGGTGGCCAATGAGCACCTGCATGTTCTGGCCAGGCTGAACAGGATGCTGAGGTCGAAGGATTTCATAAACGGCCTGCTCTCAGCGCATGATCAGGATGATATGCTGCATATTATTGAGGAGCGGGAAAAGGAGCTTATCAGTAAGCTATGATTCCAATATCCTTTGAATCAACAATCGGTTTCTTCGTTGACGATGACTGGAAATCCGCAGTATCATTGGATTCGAATAACAAATTCATGAATAAGGAATACACAATCGATTGATCGTAGTTGATCTAAGGTTGCGGAAGTCAGCTTTCGAATTTACAGGTAGAACCGGAGGAGAAACATGTTCCTTTTCTTCAGTCGTTTATCGCTTACAGCAGTATTACTTTTCAGCGCTTCCGATGCCCTTGGAATAGATACGGAGGTAGAAGCCCTCTGCACTCAGGGAGAGGAAGAAATCCTGTCCGGAGACGCTGAAACAGCATTAGTCACCTTCACCCGGGCCATAGAACTGGACCCGGACTGTGCTGAAGCCTACTTCGGACGCGGCTGGGCATACTACAGGGAGAACAATAGTGATCTTGTTCTCCGGGATTTCGAAAAGGCACTGGAACTCGATCCTGATTATGGAAAATCCTACGTAGGAATGGCCTGGCTTGCCATCGACTCAGGGAACGATGATGAGGCCATGGAGCTCGTAGAAAAAGCGTTAGAACTGATACCAGACTGGGAACGCGTTTACACCACAAGAGGCTCCATCTACGCCAATCTCGGCCTGTCGCAAGAGGCTCTGGCAGACTTCAACAGGGCCCTGGAGCTGAATCCTGAGAGTTACTCAGCATACATGAAAACAGGAAAGGTCTACCATCTGATTCTGGACAATCCGGATGCGGCTATGGAGAACTACAACAGAGCTATAGAGCTGCGACCGGACCTTTTCGATGCCTACGCCTACAGAGGCCTTCTCTATTACGAAAAGCTCAATGAACCGGAGCTTTCCATGGCTGACCTGGATATGGCAGTTGAGATGGAGCCTGATAACTATCTGCCTTACCTTTTTCGCGGTGTTGTCCTTGAATATGGTGAAAATCATCATGAGGCACTGGAAAACCTTAGCATGTCAATCGAGTGCGACCCCCGGCGGGCATCTTCCCACTCCAATAGAGGAGCTATCTATTTGAAGATCGGCCAGCCGGAACGGGCCATGACCGATTTTGAGAAAGCCATTGACTGCGACTCCACTGATGTTAATGCCTTCTTCAACAGAGCTATAGCCTATCAGGATTACTTCAGTGAACCGGAACTTGCCATCGAGGGTTTTACCAGAGTTATCCAGCTGCAGCCGGATATGTACGGAGCATACTACCGTAGAGGCATTATCTACCTGGAATACTATAGCGATTTGGAGCTGGCCCTGGCCGACTTCGACAGAGTGATCGAAATAAAGCCTGAGGTTGCATTTCCATACGTAGACAGGGGCAGGACTCTGATGGCCATGGGAGAGCTGGAAGCGGCCCTGGAGGATCAGAATAAAGCAATTCAGCTGAACCCTTCCATTCCCAGAGCCTACGTTAATCGGTGCCTTGTATATGAAATACTTACCCAGTACGATCTTGCCATCGCTGACGGTACAACTGCTATCGAGCTGGACCCCGCATCCTCCGAAGCGTATGCGTACAGGGGAACAGCGTACTGCAGTTCCGGAAACATCGAGGAAGCTCTTGCAGACTACACACAGGCCATAGAGTTGAATCCGGAATATACGGATGCCATAATCGAAAGAGCTAATATTTACTATAACATCGGCAATATGGAAGCTGCTATAAGTGATTACGGTACTGTCATTCAGATAGATCCATCAGTTGCCGACGCGTACTACAATCGAGGTATCGCATGGAATGCCGTTGGTGAACATCAGAATGCCATCGATGATCTCACTGTTGCGATCCGGATGCAGCCGGACAACGCCGCTGCATACTTTCTCAGGGGTGATTCCTATGGCTTCTCAGGGGATATCGCGAATGCCATGGATGACCTGAACATGGCACTGGAACTGGAACCGGAGGCTGCCTGGTGGGCCTATGCGGGAAGAGGTCTTCTCCTCATAGACAACTCCGACGCTGCCAGTGCGATAAGTGACTTTGAGAAAGTTATTGAAATCAATCCCGATTACGCGCCGGCCTACGCCGGTCGAGGAAGGTCACACTGGCTGCTTGGCGACCGGGAGCTTGGCTTAAGCGACATCAACAGGGCCATCGAAATGGACCCGGACAATGGAGAGAACTACTACTTCAGAGGTCTGATGAGACAGGTACTTGGTGATTATGAAGCCGCTGTTCAGAACTACAATTCCGCCATTGAGCTGGACCCGTACCTGACAGACGCCTACTGCGAACTGGGTCGAATCCAGCATGTAGTGATCGGTAATTATGATGCCGCCCTGGCAAACTACAATACCGCAATCGAGATTAACCCGAACTACCCTCTCATTTACAGTTACCGCGGATCGTTCTACTTTCGTACCGGTGAAAACGAACTGGCTCTGAACGACTTCACCACCTGCATTGAACTAGTTCAGGATGATTATAAAAGTTACGAGGATAGAAGCTTCGTTTACTGGGAGCTGGAGGAATTCGACAGTTCTCTGGAAGACCTTAACATGACGATCCAGCTGGCGCCGGACTATATAGACGGCTATATAAACAGGGCCTGGGTCTACCTTCAGATGAACGAATATGAACCTTCTTTCCAGGACTACACCACCGCCCTTGAGCTGCGGCCGGACGATGCGCAACTCTACTTCTTCAGAGGCAACGTGCTTGCAATGATGGAATCCTACGAGGCAGCAATAGCCGATTACGACCAGTCAATTGAACTGAAGAGTGATGAAGGCCAGGTTTACTACTGGAGGGGAATGGCAAGGGAATATACAGGGGATTATTCCGGAGCCCGGCAGGATTACGAGGCTGCTGAGAGCTGCGGTTACTCGCAGTAGATTCAGGCAACTGGAAAGATCATCTTCATAAGCACGGTAAATTCCACGCATTGAAGGAATTCCCCCGGCACACCTGTCATTCTGCTGAGGAACTTGCCTTTATTCGTTATTCCCCTGCCGCATGTCATCACGGAATACAGCGAAGCAGTGTTCGCCATGATGATTACCGGTTTCTGTCCGCTGTGAACAGATGCGCCGACCAGTCAGCTATCGAGGTTCATGTCCTGGTCATTCATTGCGAAAAGCAAATAGCAGAAAACCGGCAATCACCCACAGTATCAGTCGACTCGGATCCAGGAGCATGAAGAACAGTGGCATTACCATTATTTCATCCAATCAGTGATAGAATACATCCCATTCATCTTCCCATGAAGCCATCAGTTCTTCCTTCTCAGCGTAACCTGATATCAGAACTGCAAATACAAAGATGACAGTCATTGCCTGAACTCCCTTCTCCCGATGCTTGTATAATCATCTGTAAGCTTCAACGGATCGGGATGGTATTATAATAATATTGAGATATAGTTAATTCGATTCAATTTTCACAGCCTGCAACTATCCATTTTCCGATATCGAATATTCTCCTCGATTCGAAGAAGCTTAATCACCTTTGGGCAAGTTCTAACCTGACAATGTATTTGGTAACCCGGAGTTAATGCTGGATGAATGAAGAGAACTTTCAGTATTCACGCCAGGCTTTGAGAGAGCAGGATTAAGTGTACGGTGTCGATGGATTGTTTCGTAGGATAACTGCTGGTTGCTGCTTCTCCCGACCCATCTAACGGTAACGAAATGAAAAAACCGCCTCTTCAGGCGGTCTGTCAGTCGGATGTTCTCTTCTGACGACCTTTATGTCAGAAAGTTCGAACTTGTTGCAAAAATGTTTCCAGAGAGTTGCCGACCTGTGATTCTAAATACAGAGAGAACGTGAGCAAACACGCCCAACTCAACAGACTGTCGGTGAATCGCTTGTTAACCAATTAAAACTACTACCAGGTGATGCTAAAGCCGTACCAGTAGGGCAGTGGAGGAGATGTCTCCGCTAACACATCTGACAATATAGGTTCCCACTGGAATGATTTGTCCTGAAGTGCTTCTGCAATCCCAATGGAAAACATCATTGACTCTTTCGGTTACTACTCTGACAAGTTTCCCCGAGATGTCATAGATCGATACTTCTGCCACATCATTTCCCCAGACGGGAACCATAATGGATACCTCATTGCAGGAGGGGTTGGGTGACACTGAGATGATTAGAGTTTGATCAGTATCCCCATCTTCAATTCCACTACTGCTCCATATGAGACTTACTTCATCAAGAATAGGAGCGTACTCATCGCTGTCTGTGGTCAAGCAGGCGATGTACTGGATATACCGATGGGTGCTGTCTATGTAACCGGTAAGGTTTCCAGGTGCAAAAATGGTGTCGCACCAGGCTCCCATGTCTTCCGGATCGTTGGAACTTCGAAGAAGGAAAGACACATCCGTTCCAGTTGGTTCATCGGATATCCAGGAGATACTTTCCCAAAGAGGATATTCTGTTACATCCAGTATCGCAGATTCAACCCAGCCGGTATGTGCAGGGCCCGTAACATCACACCACACAACACTGGGATTTCTAAGGTTGGCAAGGAGATCTGTGTATCCATCCATGTTGATATCCGATATCGCTCTGTACTTGACAGTTGGATATCCTGTTCGTAACAGGGTTTTACCCCAGGTAATTCCATGTCCATCTAGGTTCTCAAATATGACCAGAATATCATCAGCATAGGCTATCAGGCCTGATGCAACGATGTCGATGTCTCCATCGTTGTCAATGTCAACAGAATGTATATCTGCGATACTATAACCTGGGATGCTACCACAACTATGGACTTCCCAATCTTCCCCTGCTCCGTCCACATTCTCCCAGATTTCGCATAAACCATTCGATGACAATGCAAGATCCATGTCTCCATCATTATCGTAATCCGCTGTAGACAATGACCGAGCTCGAGTTGTATGGATAATGTGCTCTTTCCAAGTCCAATCTCCAAGATTTTCAAACCAACCAAAGGGAGTATAGCTGGTTGCGTGAGTAGAGAAGAAGAAGTCCCAATCGTTATCATTGTCGATATCAGCGATTAGAATATATTTGGGCCAAGCCTTTTCCGATTGATACACAATGTGCTCTGTCCAGGTATGGCCGATACCATCAAGGTTTTCCCAAGCTGAAATTATATGGAATAGCTGGTTATCAGTACCGATTACATCCAGATCGCCATCATTGTCAATGTCAACTGAGAAAATATCACAGGCATCTCCGTATTTATCAGAAATTGTATGCTGTTCCCAGTTAAGGCCTGTTGCATCAGAGTTTTCCCAGAATGTAAAGTATGGTCCAGTAGCTGTCAGCAAATCCAGATCGCCATCCATATCAAAGTCGACGACTTCGGTTCTTTTATTTGGTATCCATGGCATATCGAAGATAAAATGCTGTTGCCATTGAGTTCCGACACCATCCATGTTTTCAAAGAGGGCAAACTCCCACTTATCCATGTCATCACAGATTACATCGATATCTCCGTCTCCATCGAAGTCTCCGGGGGAAGCGTATCCATAAGAACCGAAAGTAGGTGAAATAACGGTTTCTTCGTAGATAGCGATACTCGTCCCCATTTTAACAAAACCCGGGTTGGTGATATCGACACCCGATCCGATGCTGAAGGAGTTGAGCCATTGTAGAACTGGACCCTCCTCGCCTGGGCCTTCAGACCAGTCTGTTTGAGATACTGTATCGGCATGTGCACAAAACAAGAATGAAATGAGGATTGCACAGAGTCTGTACTTAAGCATCATGCCCCTCCCAATAGCTATTGTGTAAATTTTAACCGCTCCAATTATAATAATGAAATAATCAATTCATTTACTATACATTACCCATAAAATACTCAAGGCTGGAAGTCAAGTGTATATCTCAACCGCAGTATCAATATCGGGATTGTTTTCGTAAGGAGTCTTAGTAGTATTACGGTGATCAGCGTACTTAGGGATAGATGGTAGCTGAGATGACTTCGGTGGGAAGTCCCAACTATATTGCAAGTACTCTGTTATCTAAAAATTCTATTCCAGGAACATCGTCCAGCCATGGAATGTAATCCGCATCGGGTTCACATACCAGTTCCAGAGGCTCTGGCGGGGGTCTTGGGTCTTCCCAGAGATCAAGATGTTTCAGGATGCGCCTGATGACAGAAGGCTGCTCGATGACGGAAATAACTTTCATCTGTCCTCCGCACTTCGGACACTTCAGGGCGTTAATATCCCAGACTTTCTTCAGAAGCACAGCCCACAGCTGTCTTCTCCATCTGGAACATGAGGAACGGTCTTTCATCGAAGCAGGTTCCTCTTCGGTTGCTGCTGTCGGTAAGATTCCCTGGCGGCGTTCACGGCCACGCCATGCCTGGCTGTAGAACCCGTAATAGATAACCTGCTTCGCTCCCTTCCGTGGTATGTGGGATGTTACGCGAGTTATCCATTCCAAAGGATCTGAGACATCGAAGTTCCTGGCATTCGACCGTTTATATCATGTTAAAGTATCATGTCTCCAGACAATATTGATTCAGTACTCTATGATTCCCAGCACATTATTGTTGTCCGAATCAAGTATCACACTGAGCTGACCGGTGGTATCGGGAGACATGAACTGCAGCACTGCCACGTTCAGAACCACGGGAAATTCAGGGTAATCGTTACCCTTTACCACCAGGGCGTATTCCTCCCAGTCGCTGTAAG
>JAIORS010000146.1 GCA_021108005.1 Candidatus Aegiribacteria sp. | reverse complement strand
TGTGAACCTATTCTCCGCGACGGATGAAGAATGTAAACCCGTCTTCGACCTCGACTACTTCAAGAAGACTATTACCTGTCCTCTCGCACCATGCCGGCACATCATCCTTTGATCCGGGATCAGTACCGTACATTTCAATGATCTCCCCATCCTTAAGCTTCTTGATTGCCATCGCGAGTTTCAGGATAGGCATAGGACACGACAATCCCTTGCAATCCAGAATCACATCTCCCTGCATAATTCCCCCTTTCCTGTTAATGTAAATACAACCGCTATCCGGTATGCATATTAGGATATTCGAATATGTAAGTTTTACTGAGTTTAACACCCAGAATACCTATGTCAAGACTAGGAAAATTATTTTTTCGAGTAACAGAATCGGAAAAATGCTTATATACCTTACCTGATCCTGAATCCGCACAGCTCCAGGTTCTTCAGGAGATCTCCCGGATTTTCGCCCCATAACCCCAATTTGCGTGAAATGTGCTCCGTCCAGGAGTAGCTGTCGAAATCAAATTTCTCTTCCATACCTTCAGGCAGGGGTATCATGTAATTAGCTTTTCTATAGTAATCCTGGCTGAGATATCCGGAATCCATCTCTTCAACGGCTTCTGATAAGTCGTCATCACTGAAACGGGGATACTCATCTTCGAACAGCTGAAAACTCATTGGATATCTGGGTCTGACTGAGGGGTCTTCATCGGGATACCCCATTGTCAGCATTACAAGAGGAAATATCCTTTCCGGCAGTTCGTACAACTCCCTTATCTTTTTAGCCATGAATGGAGCAGCTCCGATAAAGCAGCTTCCCAGCCCCAGGCTTTCCGCTGCTATCACCATGTTCTCGGCCATATACGAGGCGTCCTGTATCCCGAACATCAAAGTATACAGATCGGATGCTTTTCTCTTCCACCCCCTCATCCCCATCACTTTTTCCATTCTGTAAACATCGACGCAGATTGTGAATAGAAGGGGAGCTCCAAATACGTTCTTCTCCACATTCCTGGATAACAGAACGCTGCCCATCTGCATGGCGAACGGTGCCTGCTGCCCAACTCGAATAACGGTTTCCACTACCTCGTCTGAAGGCTGTTCCTCTCTGTATTTCCTGATCGATTTGCGATTCATCATGGCGTCAATTACGGGATTACTTATCATTTATCTCCTGCCCCCGATCTGCCGTTAAATGGAACTGTCCTGATTCAAAATCTCCTCAAATTGATTGCCGATTTCAATTCTACACAGATATCGAAACATAGTCACTTTTTCCGGAGCGGCAGGGCTTGTCCGCGAGATAGTATATGCTTAAATTGAATTGAATAATCAGCGCCTGTATCACAGAGGAGTCAAGCATGGTAATTCTCAGAATAATCTTCATGGTTTTCATGATCATAGCAACTCTGTCAGGATGTGATCGTAACGCGCCTTACGATACGGAAGTAACCGAAGCTCATCGTACAGAACGCGAACTTGTCCCTTTTGATTCGATAGGTATCGAGATGGGAGATTCGAATTATGTTTTCGGAATACCCAGAGCGCTGGAGTTTACTTCGCTGGGCAATATCGTTGTAGGGGATATCTCAAAGATGAAGCTTCTGATGTATTCTCCGGACGGAATGTTCATCCGGCGCGGCGGCTCAGAAGGACAGGGGCCGGGCGAATACACGGCTCCAACCGGTATATCTTCCACCAGGTCAGGGGGTATAATGGTCGCCGACGCAATGGGGGGCAAACTGATATTTTACGATTCTCTTCTGAGTTATACCCACGAACTCGCTGGTTTTACCCCGCGCCCCCCGGAGAGTCCGGAAATACAGATCGATGGAGGTATTGTAGGCAGAAGTTTTGTTTTTGACCAGGAGACCGGCAGCCTGTGCAACTCGCTGAACAGATGGGAACCAGGGGAAACCGAGACATCATTCAGCTACCTCGAGAGATCTTCTGACTTCGATCAGCAGAACCCGAGAAAAGTATTTCAGGAAACGGGGATTAATTTCTGTACACTTCAGGACGGCCGGGTAATCGCTTCCCCTCTGAGTACGGAAGAGTACACTCTCATCTGCTTCTCCACCGAAGGTGAAGTGGAATGGGAAATACACCCTCACTTCGAAAGACAAAGACGCTCCGAGGAAGATATCGAGATAGAACGTGAGATGATACGGGCCGCCATGAGAAGAAACGGCAGGGATCCTTCGTACGTTGATCAAATGAAATTTCAGGAATGGTCGAACGCCGTCACCAACCTGTACACACAGGGAAACAGAATATGGGCCAGGAGAGGTGGCAGCCTGGAACCCCTGTTTGATATTTACTCCACAGATGGAGAATACCTTTACTCCTGCTCAGTCCCATCTCTGCCATACGGAAGCAGTATCGGTTTCGCCATTTCCCCGTACAGTTCCAATATTCTGGCATATATGGCAAACCCGGAGGATTATTCCAGGATATGGATGCTTCGGGAAGAGGATAGGATAACAGGAGAATCTTTCGAGGACACCTCGGAGGTTTATTAAAACCAATTACTACAACTATATAAGAACCATACTAATATTTCGAATTTAATTGTAATTGTATCTTCATACTGGCGGGGGGCATAATGCTTGACAGGCTGAGAGAAAAAATAATTGAATTTCGTGATCTTCGTGACTGGAAACAGTTCCACGATCCGAAGAACCTCGCGGAAGCCATTGCCATTGAATCCGGGGAACTCCTTGAAAACTTCCTTTGGAAAACCTGCAATGAATCCAGCGATCTCGCGAGTGATACAATTGTTGCAATCGGCGAAGAAATCGCTGATATAGCGATATTCCTTACTATTCTAGCCCATGAAATGAACCTGGACATTGAGGAAATCGTAAACAGAAAACTTAAGCTCAACGAAAAGAGATATCCCGTTGAAAGCTCAAGAGGCAATGCTGATAAGCGTCCTTAAGGAAGTAGATAATTACTGTCTCAGAATATAACCTGCCACTCCTCTTCCGTAAAAACATTGATTATTATATTTGTAAAATCTACATGCTTCTGGAACAGGAGACTCAGATTGGAAACAGAATCCAGCTTCGATGGCGAATCGAACAGCGAAAAAATGGATAGAATCCACAGTGCTGTAACTGCCCTTAAAAAAAGGAACGCTCAGCTGAAACGCAAGCTGCAAAGCCTTGAACTCGTTTTCAGGAACGCTGTTGATCTCCTTGTGGTTGTTGATGCTCCTACGGGTAAGATTCGAAGGGTAAGCGATGCCGCTGAAGCTGTGCTGGGCTACGAACGCTCGAAGTTGATAGGTAAAAAACTGATCGAGATTCTTCCACCTGAGGAAAAAAACGACCATTTGCAATGGGAAGGCAACATCCCTGAAATCGTTGATGGTGTATTTCTTGATCGGAAACTGAAGTGCTACGATGGTTCACTGAAATCAATGGATATGACTACAAGCCTGGTGGACGACAGTGGTTTCAGCGTTATCCTTTTAACCTTCAGAGACACTTCCGAAAGAAAGCTCCACCTGAGAGAGATGATAAAGAAGAACAGTGCCCTCGACAGCGCTCTCAGCGCCATGATAATGACCGACAGCTCCTGGAAAATAGACTACGCCAACCTCGAAACACTCAACTACTGGAGGTATAGCAGAACCGATATCCTTCATCTTGAACTTGCCGACCTTTTCTCTTTTATAGATGATTTTGACCACCTGAAGTCATGCATTGCTGAAAAGGGTCAGTGGGACGATGAAGTTGAATGCCTCCGCAGAGACAGCACAAGCTTCATAGCGCATGCTACTGCTGTGGCTGTGAAAAGCGATGACGACATTCCCCCCTGTTATGTTCTTTCCTTCCTTGATATCACAAAGCGAGTCAGTATGGAGAAGAAGCTCACAGAACTTTCCCTCCGCGATAATCTTACCGGCCTTTTCAACAGGCGCGGTTTCATGACTCTTGGCAGGCAGCTGCTGGATTCGTCACGGCGGAAGCAGCCGGAGATAGGGCTTCTATACGTTGATATCGACTACCTCAAGCTCATAAACGATAAACTGGGCCATGCGTCAGGTGACAAAGCGATTGAAATCACAGCTGAAATACTCAGGAACAGCTTCAGAGATTCGGACATCATAGCCAGATTGGGCGGTGATGAGTTCGTAGTGCTCTTCCTTGATACAACGGAGTTCACCGTAAAATCGATCAGGGAAAGGATAGACAGCAAGTTAAAAGAATCTCAAGAAATCAGATTCCTTCCATTCATGCTTTCCCTAAGCATCGGATACCATACTACCGTGCTGTGTTATCAGACTCAGATAGGACGACTCCTCAGCTATGCGGATTCGCTTATGTACGAAGATAAAAAAAGCAGAAGAAGCCGCATCAGCGAGGAAGACATCCTGCACAATTAGGGATAGAAGCAACTTTTCCGGCAGAACTTGACAGCAGCATGTAATTGGAATACGATTCCATATTCGAATATTTGAATACACAACTTTGGAAACAGTGGAATGACATCTGAGAACAAGCCTGACCAAACCGGTTTTGATATTCATGCTGATACACTCAAAGCCATAGCGCATCCTGTCAGACTCATGATAATTGAGCAGCTTCTATTGAATCCAAAGTGTGTAATGGCTATTCACGAAATACTGGATGTAAGACAGTCCAACATTTCACAACATCTTACCATACTGCGAAATTCCGGAATAGTTTCTTCCGACAGCGACGGTTCCTATAGATGTTACTACCTTCGCAGACCCGGTTTTGTAAGAGCAGTGACAGATGCGTTGAAAAAAGATTGGCCTGAAACGGATATCGAAGAAGTTAGAAAAAAATTCAAAAAGGCACAGAATAATCGACTGAACAAACAGGGGGTATATCCCCGGAATGGAGAGTTTGATGGGTAAAGTAGCGTTCATCTGCAACGGGAGTGAGAACTGCAATCTATATCCTGCATTCATAATGGGTTCTGCATCCGTTGCATCCGGCGATGAAGTAGTTATTTTCTTCACACCCGGTGCGGTTCCAGCTCTAAAACCGGGCTACCTCGAAAGCATCACAGCAAAAGGCATGCCTCCAATGAAGGAACTGCTTGAGGGAGTAGTGGCTCTCGGTGGTCGCATGGTACTTTGTGAACTGGGCCTGGAAGCCCATGATGTAACCGCTGAAGACCTCAGGGATGATATTGAAATAGGCGGAGCAACCAGCTTCATGGCCGACATTAAAGACGCAAAAACAACGTTCTCATTTTAACACGAAAGGATCGATACACAATGGCTTCACGTACACTTGACGCTCTTGGACTGAAATGTCCCCAGCCGATACTGAAAATAGCTGTATTAGCCAAAGAGCTGCAGCCGGGCGACATGCTGGAAGTTCTCGCTGACTGCCCCTCTTTCCCTGTTGATATTAAGGCCTGGTGCGCAAGAACCGGAAAAACTCTGCTGTTCTGCGCCACCGAAGGAGACGGCAAGCACAAAGCACAGATCCAGTTCTAAAACCTGGCGGAAACGATAATGGAAGAATTTGAACCGCGTATCATAGGGTTTCTATGTAACTGGTGTTCCTATGCGGGAGCAGATCTTGCCGGAACAAGCAGGCTGAAAATGCCCCCCAACCTGATTCCAGTAAAAGTCATGTGTTCAAGCAGGGTAGATCCCGAAATGGTGACGGATGCTTTCCTCCGCGGAGCAGACGGCGTACTCATCGCCGGCTGCCACCCGGGTGACTGCCATTACGATAAAGGGAATTACTACGCAAGGCGAAGATTCGCGGTTCTGAAGAAGGTCGTCGAGAGCCTCGGTCTTGAAGCTGACAGGCTTCGTCTTTCATGGATATCCGCTTCGGAGGGAGCACGGTTTCAACAAGTTGTGACGGAATTCACCGAGAAGATAAGAAAACTGGGGCCGAATCCAACACGGAAGGAAACCCTTCTGTAGTGGCTACCGATGTCCTCGTCATAGGAGCCGGCGTTGCGGGAATGAAGGCATCTCTCCTTCTATCCTCGGCCGGAAGGCATGTTCATCTTCTCGAGAGTTCTTCCATAATAGGCGGCAGGCTCATCCGCTGTGAGGATATCTTTCCCGCGATGGAATGTGCCACATGCATGGTTTCACCCATGCAGCAGGAAGTTCTCCGAGACGATCTCATAGATGTGATTACTCTTGGAGAAGTATTATCCGTCAAGGGTTCAAAAGGTGATTTCCGGGTAAGGATATTACAAAGAGCTTCGTGTGTGGATCCTGTGGCATGCATTGGCTGTGCGGAATGCTGGAATGCCTGCCCGGTTGAGAAAAACAACGATTTCGAGGAAAGCCTTTCGAAAAGAAAGGCCATTTCCGTTCCCTGTGCCGGAGCCCTGCCCAACGTCCCCTGGATAGACAGGGATATCTGTCTCAGATGGAGCGGTGATGAAAACTGCAGCCTGTGCTCAGAAGCCTGTGTTTTCGAAGCTGTAGATTATTCAGATGAAGATTCTGAGACTGAAGTAGCCGTATCGGATATAATACTGGCAACAGGTTTCCAGCCGTCCCCCGGAAAATTGTTTGAGCAATTCCTTTGGGGAAGCAACGCTGGTGTATTCACCTCATCCGAATTCGAACGGTACTACTCGTCAAACGGTCCCACATCAGGAGAACTGGTTACAAAGGACGGGTTGAAACCAGAGTCCGCCGCGATAATAGTTCATGCGGGAGGAACAGGAAGTTACTCGAGTATCAATACTATGTACTCCCTCAAATTCCTTCATTATCTGAAAGAGAAGCTCCCCGATATCCGCCCTGTGGTTTTGCTTGACGCATCCTACTGTCCCGACGCACTTGAAGACAGATACCATCAGAAATGGAGGAGCGCTGAAGCTGACGTTGTGCGATACACTCGGATTCCAGAAGTACATGATAGTGAAGACGAAAAAAAACTGAGTATTGCCTGCAACACATCTGAAGGTATCTTTTCGGCTGAAGCTGATCTGCTTGTGCTTGGCACAACAATGCTTCCCTCATCCGGGACAACGAGTTTTATCGAACTGCTTGGCATTGAAGACAATGAAGACGGATTCGCGGTAAATCCCGATCCGGAACATTCTTCTGTACTGACCTCCGTTCCGGGCATCTTAGCGGCGGGATGCGCCAGCGGTCCTTTGGACATCACAGCTTCCGTAACCAGTGCCGCTGCCGCGGTAGGCAGGATTCTGGCGAATTCAAAAGGGGGAGTATGAGAACCGGCGTTTTCGTATGCAGCTGCGGTCCCAATATCGGTGATAAAATTGATATCGAGAAGATCGCTGAAGAAGTTTCTAAAATCGAGGGCGTTGTACTCTCGGAAACGTACGGCCTGCTCTGCTCACCTGACGGAAAAAGGTACATGGCAGAAAAAATTTCGGAAAACAACCTGGACAGGATAGTTGTAGCAGCATGTTCCCCGCGGGAACATGAAGAAACGTTCATGAAAGTCTGTGAAACTGCCGGACTGAACCCCTTCATGATGCAGATGGCAAATATACGGGAACAGGTCGCATGGGTAACACAAGATAAAGTATCCGCGACCGAGAAAGCTCTGAGACTCGTAAAGGGTGCCATAAACAGGACCAGCCGCCATAAACCTCTTGAGAAAACCAGTATTGTCTGTAATCCTGAAGTGGTGGTGATTGGTGGCGGAACAGCTGGTATGACTACTTCCCTTCTTCTTGCGGATGCCGACAGAAGAATAACTATTATCGAAAGAAGCCCTTCTCCCGGCGGTTCTGTAACCCCTGAGAATGAAGAACTTGTAAAGGACCTTTCGGCAAAAGTGGCAGAGCGAAGTGAGATAAAGGTAATAACCGGACTGGAACCGGAGGAAATCGTGGGTTTCTTCGGAAATTTCATCGTTAGACTCGGCGAAGACTACGATGAGATCAGAGCCGGGGCGGTTGTTCTGGCAACAGGATGTTCGGAAGATGAAAATGCTGGAGGCATCGCTTCAGAAGGATTCAGGGAGATTGCTGAAATGCTGCGAATCTCAACCGATCAGGATGGATTCCCCTCAAGAGAACATGATTCCCTGGCGCCGGTGTCGACGCCTATCGACGGAGTTTACGTGGCCGGTTGCGCGGGCGGATACTGCAACCTCAAAGAAGCGATATCACAATCGGAGGCGGTAGCGGGAACGATACTCTCCTCTCTCGTACCTGGAAGGGAAGTTGAAACCGAGCCCAGAACATCCGTTATCTCCGAAACCCTGTGCCGCGGATGCATGACCTGTATGGAGGTGTGCGGTTTCGGAGCGATATCCTTCGATGAGGAAAAATTGGTCTGCTCTGTAAACAGCGTCTTGTGCAAAGGATGCGGCAACTGCGCTGGTGCATGTCCTTCCGGGGCCATCAGGGCTCAACATTTCACCCCCGACCAGATAAGTTACCAGATGGCAGGAGTTCTGAGATGAAGGGCGCATTGTTGGAATCAGGAAAAGAAATAAGATCCTTACTCATCGATCTGATGAAGAATGCTCTGAGCAGCGGTGCTGTCAGTTCTGTAATGATCCCTTCAAGAGGAGCTGAGAACTCATTTCCATGGATTCTCGCATACGATGTTTCCGCTCTGGATAAAGCTGAACCTGTTCCTCCAGTCATGTCAGTTCAGGGAGCGAAAGCCCTGGCCTCTTTCACCCAGTCCACTGAAAAGGAAAAAATGCTGGCCGTTATGCGCCCGTGTGAAGCAAGGGCTGCAATCGAGCTTTCAAAACTTGAGCAGATCGACCTTAACAACATCATCATCCTCACTATGGATTGCCCGGGAGCGGTACCTCTTTCCGATTTCGGTGAGGATGGCATCATGGAACCGGACTTCCGTAAGCCGGAAACCATCCGCCCCCTCTGCGGGCAATGCTCCAGCTTCACCTCGGAAGGTGACGTGTGCCTGGCACGCAGCGGAAACGATCGGATATTGGTTCCCCTGACTGAAAAAGGACAGGAGCTTCTCGACTCACTCGGCATGAAGGCGGAATCTGATACTTCAGCATGGATGGAATGGACGAAGGATCTCAGGAAAGAACGACAGAAGATAAAGACGGATGCTGAGGATAATCTAAAAAACGCATACGGCGGACTGAACGGATTGACCGAGGTTTTCAGCGGATGCATCGGTTGCCGAAACTGCCGAACTGTATGTCCCATATGCTACTGCAGGTTATGCTTCATAGATATGAAAGACAGGCGTTCACCCGCTTCCGCATATCTTGAGCGTTCCAGCAATGCCGGAGCAGCAAAGTTATTATCGAATACGCTTCTCTTCCATATCGGCAGAATGGCACACATGAGCCTTTCATGCGTATCATGCGGAATGTGCGAAGATGCCTGTCCTTCCGATATACCAATCGGCAGGCTTGTCAGCATGGTTTCAAGCAACACCACTGATATTTTCGATTACAGCGCTGGAAGTAATCCTGAAGACCCTCTTCCCCTCAATACTTTCAAACTTGAAGAACTTCATGAGTACGAAAACTAGTAATCCCCCCGGGAGGTTGATTTTTGGCTGATAACAGCGTACTGATATCCAATTCGTCAATGCAGGATACTCTTGAATTTTTACTGGGTCGCCTTCTTGAAACAGGTGAGGTTGAATCAATCTTCGCCCTCCGTGGAACAAAACAGGAAGGGCGATACTGCTATTCCCTTATCTCCGATCCTGCCCTGGTAAACGAAATTCTGCCCTTCTATCCGGTTATGCCGGTTCAGGGAGCAAGAGCTTTATCGGAATTGACTATTACAGAACCACTTGATCGGCCTGTTGCCGCTCTCCTGAGACCCTGTGAAATCCGGGCTTTTGTAGAGAATGTTAAGCAGTCTCAGGGAAATCTTGAGAGTATTTTCATAATAAGCTGCACATGCCCCGGAGTGATTCCAGCGCGAGAACTGCTCACGGAAAACAGAGAAAACGTTCTCAAAAACCATGATGAGCATAAAAGATCCGCATGTAAAGTCTGTACCGAATTCATTCCCGGACCGCAGGCTGATATGACTGTTCTTATAGCTTCGGACAAACCGCAGGATGGAACTGTTATTTACCTGCAGACTGAAAGGGCCGCTGAAATCGCCGAAAAACTCGATTCATATAAGCTGGAAATCGGTCTGCCTCCCGATGAACTTACCTCTGAAATTCTTAAAACCAGGAGAAAGGCTCTCAAACAGCTTCTAGGAACAACACCTGCAGTAGCTGAAGGCCTGCAATCACTGGTTTCCATCTTCTCAGCCTGCACCGGATGCCGCGGATGCAGAGAAGTATGTCCTTTATGCAGCTGCATTCTCTGCGATTATGAAACCGCCCGAACTATCCATTCGCCCGGACTGGTCCGGTCCGAATCAAAGCTGAGGGGATCACTGAGGGTACCTTCCGGAACAATTCAGTTCCAGCTTGGCAGACTTATGCATATTGCGCCTTTGTGCATCGCGTGCGGTCAGTGCAGCGATGTATGCCCGGTTGATATTCCGGTATCTGACATCTTCATAAGAGCGGGAAATCTGGTTCAGGAATCTCTTAACTACTCTCCCGGCAGAGAAGTTGATGATACTCCGCCCATGGCCACATATGTAGAAAACGAGCTGCTGGATATAACCGACTGAATTTACCGGACAGGCTTTTTCTGATTTACCTGTACTGTTCCGGCGATGGTTCTTCGATCAGGTTGTCATATTGCGCGCTGAAATAATTTCCGAGCAGTTCTTCAGTCTGGCCCTCAGCTTCAAGCGAATCCCTCCAGTGAGAGAATGACACGGTTTCGGTACTCGCTCCGATACTTTTCAATGTGAACAATACTTGCTGTTTCATCTTGCGCAATAGTCCGCGAATTACATATATATATAGTGGGAATATACAGCGTTATACACAATTTAGTGACTGGCTCAAAGGTGTCCAACTATTTATATTCCACTCTTGATTATTGTTTAAACAACAGGTTATGGCTTAACATTCAATCCATGAATATTAACATGCAAAATGGAGATATTATGAAATCGTACGATGTTGTCATCATTGGAGCCGGTCCCTCGGGAATTATCACAGGCGTTACATCTAAAAAACGGAATCCTGATAAATCTTTTCTCATGATAAGAGAGGAAGACAAAGGTCTGGTTCCATGTGGAATTCCCTACATTTTCCACGATCTTGATGATATATCACAGAACCTCATGGGGCCAGCACCATTCGTAAACGCGGGCGGCGAGGTTCTGATTGATACCGTAACAGATATCGATACCAGCAGCAAGACTCTTCAGACCGAGTCCGGAAAGAGTTTTTCCTACGACAAGCTTGTCTTTGCGACAGGTTCGATCCCGACCATTCCAACGTTTATCAAGGGTTACGATCTGGAGAATGTTGAATACATCGCAAAGAGTTACAATTACATCAACGGACTTATGGATCGGATAAGACCAGCGGTAAACATCGTTGTCATCGGCGGAGGGTTCATAGGCGCCGAAGTAGCCGAGCAGCTTGCGAAACACAAAGACAAGAATGTAACGCTGGTCGAAAGAGAGCCTCATTGCCTGTACCGAGCCTTCTCAGCCGATTTTGCAACCCTTGCCGATGAACATCTCGAGAATGCCGGAGTAAATGTATTGACAGGCTGTACCGTTAATGAGTTCCAGGGCAGCAGCGGTAAGGTTGAATCTGTAATTCTGGAAGACGGAAGATCGATCAAAGCTGACCTTGTCTTCTCAGCGATAGGATACAAGCCTCGAACCGAGCTTGCGAGCAGGGCCGGTCTTCAGTTGACCAGCAACGGAACCATCAGGGTCGACAGGTACATGCGTACCGAGGAGAAGGATGTATACGCGGTTGGAGACTGCTCCCAGACTTCCGGTTTCATAACAGGCAGAACGGATAATATAATGCTGGCCTCAACGGCAACGGCCGAGGCCAGAACACTGGGTTATAACCTGTTCAGTATAAGCCTTCTCCGTACTTTCTTCGGAACACTGTCGGTGTTCTCTACCGAACTGGACGGGTTCGTGTTCGCTTCTGCCGGAGCTATCGAACAGACAGCCCGGAGAGCGAACGTGGATTACGTAGTGGGAAGATTCGAAGATGTTGACCGCCATCCCGGCACACTGCCCGGCGCGAAGAAGATAATAATCAAGATCATCGTCTCACCTGAAAACGGCGAGATAATCGGTGGAGAGATCTACGGCGGGAAATCTGTGGGGGAACTTATAAATGTGGTCAGTCTTGCTATTCAGAAATACGTTACCGTGTACGAGATGATATCCTTTCAGACAGGAACGCATCCTCTGCTGACCACCGCTCCCACAAAATACGCTCTGGTCAAGGCATGTGAAAATGCCATTGCAAACATCGGCAAGTAGGTCGCGTTGAACTTGCTAAACTTTATTCGAAAAAATATTACCAATATTTAGTACAAAGTGTATTTGTAAGAAATTATTGCCCCCCGTAAAGCGGTCCTCCTAGAGTGAAGGATACTTCTGCTCCGTAATCGCATTCAATCAAATTTTCTCCATTGATAAGGTCAGTGATTGCGATTCTACCTGAATCCATAAAGTCATCCGCATCGGTATCATAGTCCCAAATTTTAACAAAAAGGAATGTATCTGGATCATCAATCTCGTCTGAAGAGAAATAAGTCTCCCAAAAAGAGGACCAGGCAGCAGATGAACCACAATCCTGCTTACCAGCTGTGTTGAAAAGCAATTCTGCATCCCGTCCTGATTGAAGATAGAAGGATACATAGATATCAGAAGCACCTCCAAATGGATCCCATGCCCTACCATCTTGCTTAATAGTAGGGGCATGTCGGACAAGTAGATCACCAAGTTCATATGCTCCAGAATCTAGAGTAGCCCAACAGGCACTGACACTTATCAAGAATAATAATCCTACTGTTCTCATCAAATTCCTCCTTTTGAATAAAAGAATACTATTACAAATAAAATACTCATCTCATTGATGAAATCAAGGGCTTCGTACTTTGCTCG
>JAIORS010000145.1 GCA_021108005.1 Candidatus Aegiribacteria sp. | reverse complement strand
TCATGTCCCAGGCATTTCCCCTGACTTCTGTCGCGTAATCACGAGGTTTTACAAGGAAAACGAAGTCAACCGAATTGTCATCAGAATCAGGTTCCCCGATCCAGGTGGCTGCGGCAACTGTAAGCCTGTGAGCACCTATGTCCGCCGCGTCCGGGGTCCAGTTGAAGGATGCTCTGCTGCAGTCGCAGTTCCTGCAGGCGGATGGAGTCTTGAAGGGAAGGCCGTCGAAGGCAAGGTATTCAGTCTGACCTATCGATTGTCCGGCAGTGGAATCGTAGAGGGTAACGATAACGTTGTTCCCGGATTCGGTTCCCATGTTGTAGAAATCCGCTATGATATCAACGGAATCTCTAACTGTTGCCTCCATCTGAACGGAGATACTTCCATCTTTCAGTAGCATCCTTACATCGGGAGATGTTATCCTTACATCAGCAGGCAGGCTCTCGGAAGGGTCTATAAGTTCAACCAGCCTGCTCTCTCCCGCATCAAGCGTATCAAGGAACATGTAAACGGTATCTTCCGAGTCATAGGAACCCTCCATAATGAACCTTCTTGAGTGGTCAAGAAGCCTTATGCTGCAGTCAGCATATTCAGGAAGGTCAGAAGGGCTGAAAGTAATCTCGTAGGGATTACCGTTGGATATGCAGTACCTGTCTGTGTAGAACAGGTAACAGGATTCCAGGGTATCGTCCTCAAACACTTTAACGACAGGAGTGATCAGATCCGCGGGAATCGGGTTGTAGTCGTAGCTGATATCGGCCCCATCACTGTAACCTCCACTGCACCACCAGAGATCGTGCATCTCGGGGCCTATCCGCTTGACATCAGCGAGTATGTCCCCGATATCGTTGTAAAGAACACCGTATGGTCCGAAGAGCCATTCGTAGCGTATCTCCCTGTTCTTCGGATCACCAGCAAGAAGAATTGGATAATCTTCAACTTCGAAAAGGGGATCGTAGCCGTCAATCCATGGGGGAAGGGAATCCGGACGTATGTATTCGAACTGGTCATTCTCATCTTCGGGCCAGCGGCCTGTATAGACCCATTCCTCGTATGGAGCATCGAAGGGAAGGTTATGTCTGTCAAGGAGGGAACTCATGATAGTGTTGGGGGGATAACTCTGACCGTATGGTTCCATATAACTGCACAGATTGTATGGGAATATCCCCTTTGCCTGGTGCAGAAGGGCGAGGTTGCACAGCATCCTGAACTCCTGGGAAGCGGGTTTACGCTGACGGTACGAACTGTAATCAAGTAAACCTGAAGAATTATTATACAATACAGGTCCTCCTGCAGCCCCGAACGTCTGGGGGTAGTAGTACACCGGAACATCTTCCTCCAGGGCGGGAATCA
>JAIORS010000144.1 GCA_021108005.1 Candidatus Aegiribacteria sp. | reverse complement strand
GAATTGCCGCTAGATTAAAGGTAAAGTATACAGCAATCCACTGAGCCTTAGCGTTCAGTAGGTAAAATAATAGCGAAGGGCTTAGATTTAGATGTTTAAATTTAGCAGAAAAAAAAGCTACCCATTTGTTACCCAACTTCAAGATGCTGAGTTATGGAAACGATACACTAAAGCAGAACTAATTGAAGATCTCAATTACATGGTTAATACTAATGAAGAGGTTCACCCCAATCTGTACTTCAGCTTTTCGAAGGAAAAGGCTGCACAACATCTGGATAAAGTGAGAACACAGTTAAAAGATGGCATTTCAAGGACAGAGTTTTATACACGAATTGCACCATTTACCGCTAATTTCAATGATGGTCATACAATGATAAATATCCCACATGAAGAATATGTCAAATCGGATCATTTCGGAAGTGTAAGGTTCCCCTTAAAAGTGAAGTGCTCACCTGTAGAAATGACCATCACCGGATCTATTCTAGAGGAATTTGATAATCTATCTGGAAGGCGGATATGTAAGATAAACCATGAACCTGTTAGCCATCTGATGACTGAGATGACCTCTATGCTAAGTGGAGAAAATCTCCATTTCAAATATGGTCATACTTCCAGTGAATTTTCAAAGTTGCTGTTCCTGCTGAGAGATGGATCAGAGAAGTATTTGCTTGAGTTAGTAGGAGATTCTGGACCTGAGGAAGTTGTAGTACCTGGGATTAATCGGGCAGATTCAATGAATGACAAAACAAGAACTAATCCAATACTTGCAGAATCTTACACAATTGATATACATGCTGATAATAGCTGTGCTGTTCTCACGTTACTTCGCTGCGAAGACGAGACCAAGTTTAAAGCATTTATTCAAAAAGTCTTCGAAAATCTGGCCAAGGATAGAGTTAATAACCTTATTATTGATCTTAGGCATAACGGTGGAGGATCCTCATCAATTGGCGATGAATTGTGTGCCTATCTTACAAATCAACCGATTTGTCAGTTCACCGGAATGAAGATGAAAATATCGGAAAAGATTAAAAAGATGTATGCCGGACGATATAGAAAAACAGCAATATTCCCTAAGAATATGATTCCAGTTTCCTTTCTCTGGGCACCCCTGAGAATGTCTTCAGGCTCAATTTTTTCAATGAGTGTAGATAAAGTAATTCCACTCGAGAGAAGCCCACTATTTGATGGGAAAGTGTTTGTTATTACAAGTCATATCACATTCTCCGCTGCCTCATCTCTCGCAGCAATGATAAAAGAAAATGGACTTGGTAAATTGATAGGAGAGCCTACCGGAGGATGCTCAAGCTGCTATGGTGATGTATTCTCCTACACTCTTCCCAATACAAAACTTCTTTGCGGTGTTTCACATAAATTCTTCATCGGTCCAGATGGGAATAATGAACCGGCTCCCATTTCCCCTGACTATCACGCCAAAGACTTTGGGATTGATTTGCATGGAGTGAAGGCAATAACCGATATAGTTAATAGTATTGATAAATTTGTATAAATAAATACTGAACAAGCGGCTGCAGTGGAATTGCCGCCTGTTACTAACAAAGTGAATGGCAATCCACTGAGCCTAAGCGTTCCGTCGGTCACTGGAGGTAGAATGAGAATAGTCGGGATCCTGATCATCATCATTGCGCTTCTCGTTACAGCATGGTGGGTTTGCTCTGATCATGCGCATAAAGAATGGGCTGTCACAATTTGTATTATCGCATTGTTCGCGGGTGTATTTCTCACTTTGCAGGACAGAGCAATAGAGGTTTCCTTCAAGTGGGTCGGAAAAATCAAAGCAGCAGCCCGACAAGCTACAACTGATGCATCCGACATTGCATGCGTGAAAGAAAGAGTTGAGGCACAAAGCGCATCGTGGCTAAGAGTGCAAACAAGGCACACGGTCTTGTTGATGAGTTCACGAAGAAAAGCAAAGCCACAGACGAGAAGCTTAGCCAAGTTGACAAGATGACGCAACAAGCCCACACAGCCCTAAAGAACATAGAAACTGCAACTGAATTTGCGACTGTCCTCCTTGCAGCGCAAAACGACAATTGGAAAGCTTTCGATCAACTTCGGGAATTTTCCGAAGACAAGTCTTTTCCTCTTCGAAAAGTTGCTGCCAACGCATATGTGAGCATCCAGATATCATACGGTTCACCGATCAGGCCTGGCTATCTTAACATGAACTTGGTTTCCTGCATTGATCCCTCGGAACTGTCCCTTAGTCAACTGGAGCAGACTTACTTGGAACTAGATCCGATCAACCATGCTCATCTTGTTCATGTTGTCTGTGGCCGATATAACCTCTCAAAGAAGGACAAAATGGCTTTTCTTGTAGACGTGCTGAAAACAAGTAATAGTATTACCGCAAGATATTATGCCGCTGATTTCTTTTTGAAAGCTGCTGCGGATAGCCAGTTGAAATGGCAACCCTTCCAGATAGACCCCTTGCTAAGTTGGTGGGAACAACATTCAGACACCATTGAGTGACCGAACCAAAGCATCCTCCAGCCGACATCCTAAAGGCTGCGGCTGATGCATATGTTGAGCAATAGGTGAAATGGGAAACGGGTGAAGAGTTGGAGAGAGTGAATCAATGGAATATAACTTCTTGGAAATCCGTACTACTGAAAGATTCATAACATGAAGATTATTAAGTATATTAGTATTTCAATAATGTTAATATCTATAGTATGGGTAGTTGATCAGTAATCCAAGTTATGAATTGTCCAGCGGCATTTTCCTCTCCGGACGGGAATATTAATTGTCGCTGATCCAGTTGTGTTGTACTCTGGTTTTTCTAAAATGATTATACGCGTCCCGAGGCTGAAAATAAAATCGTTCGGAAGTGGGGCTCTCAATGTCTTTGCATCCTATTGAATTCAAGCTGCCAGAGGATCCGGGAGAATCTTAATTCATGACAACAAGGAGCTTCCAATACTTCTTGAAATCAAAATGCACTTCCAGTTCCAGGGTCTATCTGTAATTCAGGAGAGAAAAAGTCAAATGAGTGGACAGGAATCCAATACCAACAGTAAAAAATGTGGCCGCAGGTCACAACTCCTGCGGAGTCCCTGGACAATGTTCAGGGACGGAGCAGCCAGAGGACGCCCCGCGCTGAACTCCATGACCCGGAAGTCCGCGTGATGTGTGGGGCGACCGACAGAACCGGAGCGGAGCGGAGGTGGAGAGCAGCGCACCACAGTCGGCAGAACCTCAGCGGTGCGCTGCGGTCGAGCTTTTAACCGAAATCTCCTGAAAATCACTCATTCTGACGATATTCCGGCACGAAAAAGGTTATGACCCGGTTCAAAATTCCGTACCAACGATTTAAGCTTATGAAGTTACCTGAAGTTACGTCCGACCCCACACACATACTGAAAACAGAGATTGGAGGGATCGAAGAAGCCAGAAGTATCAGTATCGTGCGTTAGAATAGAAGATAGGCGGCTATATATCCTCTTTGGTCGCTTTGATGGGACCAAAATAAATAATCTGTTTGCTTATTGGAGAATTCTCTGTACGTAATCCATGAGTATCAGCCGGCATTGAACTTATCCTGAAACTCCGTTACCACACGAAGAACCTCATCGAACTCCGGGACTTCACCGAAGAACATCTCCCTGCTCATCACCTTATAGTCCTGACGCCATTCCGCTTCTTGTCCTGGAGGCGGAATAACTCGAAGCTTCCCTCTTGTTAGAGTGCTGTAATCCATCCATGACCGTTTGAAATAAACTTCCCGATGTATTGCTGTACGAATGAAGATATCCTCGCGATCAACTGCTCTCTTGGCAACACCCTTTGTGATCAGGCACCATAGATCATAGTAATGCCGGGCCATCCGTATATCTCTCCGTATTTTATCAGCAGGTCGATATGTCTCCTCATGCAATAACATCGCTTTTTCCCAGAATGTTCTTTCCGGTGCTAAAGCTTTCACAGAAAACTGACTGGGACCAATAATATCTGGGAAGACATTAAATACATAAGGATGTACTTCCTTCTCCTCGACAGGTTCATTATCCGATCTAGCGCCCATCTCTATTTTAACCACTCGTCGAACGTATGTTCTCGTATCGTTCATAGCTGACGGATATTTGAACAGGATTGTCTGTCTGTCGCGGTCTTCTTTTTCTGAAGCGGGAAAAAGATCCCACTCATCAGAGTAGGGGAGGGATGCTCTAATTCTTGTCTTCAGAATAGGTGCAAGACTGTTATGAATCTTAGTCTGTGATGCCTCTCTCAATTCCTTTAGACGCTTACTTGTCTGCTTCCTGCTTGAAGCGTTTTCCGGGCTCTTTTCGCCTCCGAATCCAAGGAAATTCCTATCAATCACAATGTCGATGTCCTCGGAGAACCGGTTGATCAATCCCCAGCATTTGGAGAGAGACGTACCACCTTTGAACGTAATGCTCTCACACCACTTTGGAATACTGAAAAGCTCTCGGAGAATCCAACAAACCCAGTAATCTTTTTCCAGTGACGAAGCGGGTAGGTTGAGGCGTACATCGGCTTGCTCGCAGATAAGGCGCCTTCGTTCGGGAGGTAGCTTAAGATACCCATCCATAAAATTCATTCCCTCCCCGATATAGTACGTATGATCTGGGCGATCCAGATGGGCGCGTAGCGGATATCTTTAAACAACTGAGCTTTGTCCTCGGTGCTCAGTCTTTGTTTGAGGATTGATATAACGCGGTCATCCACATTTGTATTTCCAAGCCATCTTAGCGCTTGGATAACTGTCCCGCTGATCCTACCAGCCGTTGCCATATTACGGGGTGTGGTTCGCTTCAGGAGGATCTGACTGTTTCCAATCTGCAGTTTCCGAGCGGGTCCGTCGGTCAAGAATACGATCTTCATGGGAACTTGGTCACTTAAACCTAAAAGGTTGGCGGCGTATGCTCCAGAAGGCTGGAGCCGAACTGCATCGCGTAACTCCAGAGCGGCTTTAATCTGATCAATCGAGGGGGCCAGGATACCAAGAATGGGATCCTTGCGAGAATAGTCGTATAGGCCCCGGGAGATCTGCCTGATGGTTCCGTCCCGCTTGTAGCGCATAAGAGCCAGGGCCACAGCAGTTCTGCTTCCGAGATCCTTGAAGTCTGCCGGAGTGAAGACCCAACCGCGACCATGACCAGTGATCCGCTTAAACACTTTGTTATCAATAGAATGTTTCATATCTCCGTCCAAGTATTATGAAACAAAAACTACCCATTTTTTGTTTCATAGTCAATAATGTCCGTTGTTATGAGAATTACTGTATACAATTGTCCAGCCATGTGCATTCTGAGATAAAGATGAAAAAATACTGTTAGATCGCGCCGTAAGAGTTCTCAGTAATTCAGCAAGTCTTGTGATTCAATCTAAGAATAGTTTCGAGCTTCGAATCATATGGGACACCAAGGATCTAAGCTTGTGAAGTAACCAGAAGTTACGTCCGACCCCATGCACATTGACTTACAGAATCCCCCCCCCCCATATTAATTCAATATTATGATTAAAAGATGCATAAAGGCGGGGGTATTAATGGTATTAACAGCTTACATGCTTGTTTGCGCTTTGAACTGCTTCGGGGATTTCGATGAAACCCAGTCCACATGGCAGGGCGGCCCGGGTGAGATGGGTCCGGTAACATCTTGGAGCAATTTCTTCACTTCCTCCGAGAACATGAACTGGTTCAATTCAGAAACCAGTCTTTATCTTGATTATGCTGAGAACTGTCCCGAGCATGTTATAGACGCTTCAGCGAGTGCTCCGTACTCGGTTGTTCCCGTGAACATGGATTCCGATACCGATATTGATCTTCTTGTTGCCTCATGGTCGGATGATATCGTTGCGTGGTACAGGAACGAAGGCAACGGACAATCCTGGACACTTGTTGAAATAGCCGCCCAATTCGATGGCGCCAACTGCGCCAGGCCCTGCGATGTTAACAACGATGGTTACATGGATGTGGCAGCTTCCGCTTTCTACGATGATTCACTGTTTTGGTTCGAGTGTGATTCATGTGAATATCTATGGATACCACATCCCATTGATAGAATAGACAATCCCGGGGAGATTTATCCTGTAATGGTAGGTGACAGTGTTCATCTTCTTGTATGCGAGTCTGCAACGGGCATTCTTCACAACTATGTTTCTTCTATGGAAGGTGACAGTGTCACATGGGAGCATTTTCAGATACCAGGTGAATATCCGAATATATCCTCGATTGACGTTATGGATATTGATCTCGACGGTGATCTGGACATAGTTCTTGCCGAGTACAACAACGCCAGAATAGTTTACCTGGAATGCATTAGCTGGTTCGACGATTTTGAGGAACATGTTATCGATTCACTCGTTTTCCATCCCATGTGCATCCGACTGGGCAATATCAATGGTGACGCGCTTGAATTACCGGATATAGCCGTATGCAGTTACGATGATGATGCCGTATACTGGTACGAAAACGCAGACCACGGCGCCTGCTGGTACAAACACACGGTAACCGATACCCTTCGGGGCGCTTCTGGTGTATGCATCTGTGATATCGCGTCGGATGGTGATGACTGGCTGAATATCGTAGCCGCGGGTCGTAATGCAAGCGAGGTGCGCTGGTACGAATACACATACGAAGATGAGTGGAAAGAATACCTTATCGGCGAACTCGATGGAGCCACCGCTGTTTGTGCCGCTGAAATAGACACTGTACCCGGTCTTGAGATAGTTGGAGCCGCAGGTGTGGGAGAAGCAATCAAATACTGGAGCCCTGGTTTTATCTCTCATGCAGGTGAACTTGTCTCAACCATCCTTGATGCGCAGGTGCAGCAGCTGTGGAGTGATATTTCATGGACATCGGAATGTCCCGTTGATTCCACACTGACCGTACAGGTAAGAAGCTCCGACGACTGGGAGAATATGGGAAGCTGGTCAGAAGAGCTTTACGAACCGCAGGAGCTTTACGGTATACTTGCTGACACCACAAGGTATTTCCAGTACAGGATTCTCATGAACAGCCCCGATTCAGTTCAGACTCCTGTTCTGAACAGTATCACGGTTTCATGGGATGATGTTGCCATCGGTGAAACATCTCCGTTAGAAGTCCCCATGCAATCTTTCAGCATTACATCACCCAATCCGTCGCATAATTCAATTAAATTTTCGGTGAGCACTTATCAGGAAACATCGATAAGACTGCTTGATATATCAGGCAGAGTCGTAGAAGAATTCACTACGCCTGATTCAGGGACATATTCTTACAATACAGAAAACCTTGTTCCAGGTATTTACTTCCTGCAGACCGACATGAATGATATTAAGACACAAAGAATTGTAATAATAAACTGAGGAGAACGATATGCTTTTATTACTGATGGCGCTTATAGGAATAACAACAACCCAGCCAGCCATTCTTGACCAGACGGATGAGGAATGGACTGCGCCGGGGTATAGAGTAGTTGAAGAAGCTGTGATCAACCCGCTTGATTATGGTGAACCAATTGGATGGGGAGAGAACTGCAACGGCCCCGTGGCAAGCATTGGTTGCCAGGGCTTTTTCATACCTACAGAAAATGGTGAGAAGTGGCGTATCATAATGCTTCTGAAAGACAGACTGGTTGTTCTTCAGGAGGATGAAGAAGTCCGTGATATTCCATTAACTTGCTCTCCAAGGGGTATCATCTATTCCCGTAATGGGAAGTATGCACTTATCATGGGACCGGTATTGGATGGCAGCCGGGAATCAATATACTCCCGTGAAGCTGAATTTGTAGATATAGAGACCGGTGAAGTTCGAACCTTTGAGCCTCTTCAGAACACTGGCTGGACAGGCTTTCAGTTTGTTAACGATGATGGATCTATTTTCCGCTGGAACAATTACAATCCCTATCGTCTGCTTGAATTCTACGACCCTGATTTCAATCTACTTTGTTCTACAGAAATACCAATTGATATGTTCACACACTTTGCACACGCCTCAGATGGTTCACTAATACTTTTTGCATCATGGAATTTGCTCTCGGCATACGATAAATATGGAACGCTTCTTTGGGAGATGGAATTGGAGAGAGGGCTTCCTTGCCCTCCTCTTGTGAATGCTGATGGTTCTATCGTTTTGCTGGCTACTCTACACGGATTAGAATGCCATAATGGTTTCACCGGTGAGCTTCTTTGGGCAAAGTTTGACACACAGATGAATGCACCTGTTCCAAGCGTTAGCCGCACTGGATGGGCATCTCATATTGTTCACAGAGGTCTTGCGTTTGGCTCAGATATTCAAAGCATGGAATCAATTAATGAAATGTACTATCCTACAGAAAACTGGGATCATGGAGTTCCTGTTGCAGTTGCATGTAACGGGTCTTCATTGTCAATTTCAGTTTGCTTACCTCCCCTTTATCAAAATCATAACTTGAGAAAGGTTATCTACACTGATAGTAATGGAATGATTCTCTGGGTTTCATCTCCATACAGTGTTGATTCTAGTTCTCTTATTATCCATGGACCCAATAATAATCTTGAATATGAATTAACCGGTAATACACTTAGCATCCAGTCTAATGGAAAACGTTTTATTTACTCTGATTATAATCAGGTTCTGATATCTCGTGTTGAAGGGTGTGATGAGGAATGAAAAGCATATCTACCTACTTAACAGCATTTCTGCTCATCATACAAACTGCTGCCTTTTCTGATGATAGAGGTATACCCTGGTTGGTCTCCTGGCCTTTCTTCCAAAATGCTCAAGCACCTCACAGTATAAACGGTGGTTATGGTGACTGGTGTATAAAGTCAGAGGGTGCACATCCGGGATTGGATTTTGGAGCAGATTTCGAAGATCCAGTTCTTCTCCCGACAAACGGAACTCGCTATACTCTCGGGACTTTTTCCGGACTTGGATATACAATGGTATTTGGACTTGATCCGGCCAGCCAAGAAGGATGGGGTATTGCCCACTTGGCCATTGACAATCCCGCTTTATGGCCATTCTCAACCGGTTCGATGGTACTTAACCATCAACCCTTAGCTCCATGTTCATTGTATAATGTTTCAGCACCGTTGCATATGCATCTGCAATGGGTGGATCCTATCCAGCCGGGATCACCGCCAGGTTTGTACAATCCGTTCGATTATTTCGATGATGATCTTTCTGACTACGATGAAATACAATTCAATCATGTGAAGTGGGAAGAAATGCTGTCCCCAGCTGCTAATAGAGGGATCTGGTTCACCCCTGATGGATACGAATCATATGCTCAATTAGGATATGCTCCGGGGAATCCAAACCGGAACGTTTTTCAGAAATTTGTAAGCGGGGCTATAGATATTGCGGTATCACCATTCTCAGCATTTCAGGGATTATCTGACAGAGATTCAGCCGGAGTCTATTCCGTTTCGTACGAAATCCTAAGACAGGATCCACAGTCACCTGTTGACTATTTACCTGCAGCACCCGGGATTTTCGGAGAAAGATTCCTTATGCAGATGCGTGATGAGCTTCCTAATGGAGACTCGCCCGGATACCGGGCGATATTTCCGGATGGCCAATTACCCAATGGTGGTGGGGCACTTGACCCCGCCTGGTGGTACAACATGAACGCCTACATCGTCACCAACAGCAGCTATTTGAATCCTTCGATCTGGCAAACCGGCTGGGACAATGTCTTTACCGGCGCAGGTTATATAAACGATTGGAGAACCGGCATCTGTCAGGGAGCCTGGGATACTTTTCTTGCCAGGCGGGGTATTTCAGGAGAACCTGCAAGCAACAGGGAGGCTTTCTTTCCGGATGGAAGGTACGCTGTAAACGTTACAGCTGTAAGCCATGGTTCAAGGTCAGAGGGAAGTATGCTGCTTCCCGTAGATGATCTCGGGAGTGCGAACCATGATACCGAAGGGATCATCGTTGACAATTTCCTTCCCAGTATTGGTGCTGTGATAATCTACACTTCCGGATCAACTGTAGAATCCGATGGTGTTGATGTTAAATACATAGGAACCTGGAAGGGTGGCGGAAAGGATCATTCAGGAAATTCAGCTTCGTTGGAATACCTTGAGGAACTGAGGGAGGATCTCCGGTTTTTCCAGGAACTTGAGCGAAATGAAGCAGTGGATGAAATACTTTCGCCACCAAGTCTTCAAATGCATGAAGAACGTTTCAATACGTTTCCGGCAAGGTCTCATGAAGAAACTGCTGTAAATTCAGAACTGAATATGAGAGATGCAATTACCATAGGAAGTACGGAATACGGAGAGTTCGGTAATACCGAATGCGATTACTGTCTTTCAGATGATATCGGGCAGGATCCGGTGGAGTTCCTTCTGGAGGAGATTGACCGTGTTGAAGGGGAAATGGATTCCGGTGATGGCAACAGAAACCTGTACAAAAACGTTTACGGATACATCCCCGGAGAAAGCGACAACGAAGCCCTTAACATGCTTGTGATCTACTCCGAACCTGCAATGGTTGAGAATTCATCCGGAGCTGAACTTACAGACGTAATATGGATGAGCGGGGAAATCGCCGAGATGGTAGACTGGGATTCCAGGGATCATGGAGATTTTATAAGGGATACGCCTTCGGGAAACGCTGAGCAGGTTGACATTCTTCAGAACAATCTTGGGGGAGAGTTCCCTGAAGAGCCTGATGCCAGTTACGCGGTACACTATACATACGATGGAGATCTTCCTTCGGAGTTTGCGGGTACTATACAGATACACATAGGCAAGTGGTATCCTGAGAGTAATCAGGGTCCCAGGGATCTTGCGGCACACCCGATGGACGGATTTCCAAAAACAGTACCGGCAACCAGAGCAGGTTACGAAAGCTGGAACTGGATCAGAGGGAGAAGGAGCGAGAATCCTTCATTTTATCCACAGGGATACGAAACTGGTCCTGATTTAAGTAATCGCTGGGGACGACCCTGGTGGGGCAGGTATGGTAACATTGCAAAAGGACATGTCGCTGCCGATATAGTTGCGGAAGTCAATCTTTCCCGGATAGGACTTGAGGAAGCCGATTTTATGGGCAGCTGTTTCTACTGGTGCGGTTTCTGGATGTACCATGACGAACCTGGTCATTTAAATTTCTATATTCCAATAGTTAAACCCGATGGGTCAATTCTTCGTCATACCTTCTATACTAAATATCATGTTTTTAACAATTCCGGTGGAGCTTTTTGGATGGGCGGACCCGGTACGATAATGCCGTATCTTTCCACTGATTCAAAGTATTTCTGGATAACTGGCAGTGAGTGTGGCTTTAATTCAAGTTCCGCATACGCGTACTGTGTTAATTCAGAAACGGGAAGAAAGAGCTATCGCCTATGCTCGGGATGGTGTTCAAATACACATCGGATTGATTCCCAATTCCATTGTTGTACAGCTAATATCGAAAATATCTACAAATCAGGCTCGGCTCTTGTTCGGTATTTCATCTGCACCGGACCTGATCATTACATAGAGAAATTCAGAATATTGCATCCCCCAGGTGATGGAACAATGAATACCCTAGAAGAATCATCTTCATCAAGGCAGAGTATTAACGATTCGGTTGCCGATGATGAATTATTCACGGTTCTTTCCAACCCTGTCCTTGAAACCCTTGATGTCATGGTCTCCCATGAATCGGGTGAGAGGTGGAAGCTTGATCTTTACGATTTATCCGGACGTTGTGTTGTATCGGAATCGGGAGTTCTTCATGAAAGTGGTTCTGTTCTTAGTATAGGCGTTGAAAATCTTCCATCGGGAGTTTACATACTGAAAACAGAGATTGGAGGGATCGAAGAAGCCAGAAGTATCAGTATCGTGCGTTAGAATAGAAGATAGGCGGCCATATATCCTCTGTTCAGAAGTCTTCGCTGCGGGCGAATCTTAAGAAATCGCATCTCTGGGCGTATCTGTCGGATATTCGCATATGGTTGCGCCTGAGGCTGTCATCCTCGAAAACGAATTCAAGGATCATTGCGGCATTCGCCTCGTTCCAGGGATCTTCGATCTGACCGCGCTTACATTTAACAAGATTCAGGTAATCCCAGGCAGCCTCCTCGGTTGCCCTGGAGCCGTAATAATCCGATTCCCATAGAACTACAGTTTTTTCCCAGAATACCTTCTCATTATCAGGACATCTCCTTACACCCTCCTGCAGCAGTTCCAGCCCTTCTTCTTGCATGTCGAGGTTCATGGTGAGATGGTAACCACCGTCTATATACGCTTCAGCAAATGACGGATTCAGTTCTATTATCAGCCAGAGCTGTGGGAGGTAATCTGTCGCGGTCATCCATTCGTTTCCCTGATACATCCAGATATGGTGGTACCGATCGAGCTGCAGCCAGAGAACATCGGCAAGAACTCTTCCAATCATGCCTGTGCCTGAAGAAACTGCTTCCGAAGCGGTATTGTTTTCACCGGTAGTCTCACTCGCTATTTTTCCGGTAACAACCGCTATTAGCAGGAAAACAGCGACAAACACGTACAGATAGTATTTTTTCCTCATCTGTGTTTTCGCCTGTATCCTGACACTAACAGAACGGCTGCGGCAAGGGCAAGAAGAATTACTGTGTCTCTAATCATCTTACCCCAGATGAAACTGGCAGCCCATGGCTGGTTGAAAAACCAACCAGTACCATGGTTTCTTTGACCTGCGTCATGAACATGTCTATCCGTTCCGGCTATTCCTGAAGCATCATCTTCATGATTTTCATCATCCACGGAATCCTGCTCGACTGCTTCGTGATCAGAATCATGAGTTTCATGGTGGTGAGTTGCTCCCAAATATTCCTGTGAGGCTACTTCCGCTATGTCGTAGTCCGTTTTGCACGCCAGCGACAGTAATACGAAAAAGACGATAATTAACACAGCTGCCGGCTTCATTTCAGGTCCCTGCTTCTGAAAACGGCCAGTGCCAGGGATAGCATGAAAGCCATGTGAGCCAATCCATAAAGTATCGCCAGAAGGAAATATAGACCAGGGACATTCATTCCATGAGCTATGGGGTCCTTTATATGGAACACATCCATATGGGGCAGCAGTAACCTCAGCACCCGCATGAAGGCTGGTGCCTGGGGAAATAGACCTATGAATCCGGAAACAGACATCTGTGAAACTATGAACAAAAGAATGGTAAGAGGGGCATTAAGCGGGGGAGATGTCCAGAAACTGAAAAAGAAGACAACCGCAAGAAGGAACCATCCTTCTACAAGCAGAAGTACGGTAGCGGGGAACATGTCAGGTGGAATCGCGTTTCCACTTGTCAGAAGTATTATCATAAGACCGGTGCAGCCAGCAAGCATCGCTGCGGCCTCAACGATGGCAGCGCCAATAAACCTGCCCATAAGGTACTGGCCTCGGGAAAGGGGAACCGCAATTATCGGCATTACAGTTCTTTGTTCCTTGTCCCTTGGGTAGATGTTGGAAGCAAGCCCTATTGCCAGAAGGAGGGCGCCTATTTCAAGGCCGAAAAGCCCAAAATCGAGTATGAATCTTCCTTCGTTGGAAACGCCGTACGTAGGTATCTGACCGATCCCGAAAAGTGCAATGAGGATTACAATGCTGATTCCCCAGATCGTTCTTCTTCTCAGAAGGTTTCTCAGTGTCATTAGAGCAAAGGTCATTACAGGTTTCATCTGCCACCTCCACCAGTGGCGGAAAGGAAAACATCCTCAAGGCTTCTGTATACAGGTCTTACGCTAATAATGTTGTACCCGTCGCCCCTGAGATCATCAATGGTTTTCTGAAGTACTTCCGATTTGATTTCAAGCTCTTCGGGTTCATCTTCTTCTTTGTCAGGCTGCAAGTACGTGATTCTGTAGTTATCTTCCGTCCGCATGAGGTCTTCAAGATTGCCCTCTGCAACCTTTTTCCCTTTCGAAAGAATTATTGCCCTGTCACAAATGGTCTCAACTTCTGACAGCAGGTGTGATGAAAGAAATATTGATGCGCCCCTCTGATTTTCTTCAAGGATAATGTCTCGGAATTCCTTCCGTGCTGCTGGATCCAGGCCACCTGTAGGCTCATCCATGATCATAAGGTCAGGTTCGGACTGAAGGGCAAGCGCAAGGCTTACACGCTGACGCATTCCTTTTGAGAAATTTCTTATCCTGACATTTTCCCATTCTGAAAGACCTACTCTGCCAAGAATCGCAAGCATCCGATCCTTCCGCATGTTCAATTTACGCATATGGGAGAACATCGTCATGAATTCAACAGGAGTAAAAGCATCATCGTAATCGGGGTTTTCGGGAACGTAACCTATTCTTTTTCTCACTTCAGAAGATGCCGGATGTAATCCCCAGAGCGTTACGTTTCCTGAAGTTGGCTTTAAAAGTCCCAGTATGCATTTGATGGCTGTAGTTTTTCCCGCGCCATTAGGACCCAGGAACCCAAGTATTTCTCCTTCGGACAGGCTGAAATTAATATTGTCTACTGCTTTGAAACTCGATAGACCGAGTTTCTTCTTGAAAGATTTTTCAAGTTCTTTGACATGCAGTGGATAATCCTCCATGAAATCCGCCTTTCAATTCATTATCATCGAAAATAGGGCATAACAGGTTTTCCAACCAGTCTCTGTTATTGTGAGTAAACAGTGCGAAAAGAGATAAAGGACTCTATTCGATGTAACCAAGGCCTTCCATCTTTTTGCGGATATCTTCTTCCGATTCGCCCTCACCCGGATCAAGTGTATCAAGTTCTCGTTCTATGATGTGTATTACGAATTCCTCTGGAGACGAATAGCCGCCCGCCTCGGAGACTTTTCTTATCCTCTCGATAGTTGAGCTATCGATTTTCAGTTTGAGCTTTGCCATAACGCTCCATTCTTTAGATCTTCACTTTGAATACTCTGGCTCCCACGATTGCGGAAAGCGTGGAAAACACAAGAAATACAGCAATCCAGGACCAGTAACCTCCAAGAACACCGTACCTTACATCGGGTAACGAATACGACCCGGAACCGGGACCTTCTTCCGTTCGATTTATACGTCCTATCCAAGGGCAGAAGAGCCTTTTAAGCGAACCGCCTGAATCGAATCCCCTCAGAATTCTGCATCCGCTCCAGTTTCCGGTTCTTCCCACCCGAATCACTGTTCCGCCAATCTCCAGGCTTCTGAGGTTGTCAGACTCGGGTAACATCCTGAAACTTGCTTCATCGAGTGTATCGACCATTACAACGGGAGGGATCAGTTCCACTCCGGTTGTTTTTATATCCAGGTTCTCCCTTGCCGGCAGACCATTGCCGTATTGCACAGTTACAGTTATGGGCAAATCCTTTTTCATCCCTTCCGTGCTGTATCTAGCGTCCAGCTGACCCCAGACAAGCATAAAGGGAACGGCAATAACAAGAAGCGGCTTCAGAATATACGCCAGGTAAAGCGTATTACTGCATATAAGCCTCCAGGCGAATCTTATTACGGTTCCCGGGCTGCTAACATGAAGCAGTATGCCCAGAACTTCGCCGCCCATTCTCTTTCTCAGTCTGGAAATCTTCTTCTGATTTGAAACACGGCTGAAAACAAAAATCATACCAAGGCCCGATACCAGAGAGATGAACAGCAGTCCGCAGAAAGGAGGCAGCATTCTGAAAGGCAGCAGGATAATATCGAAGAATCCGCTTAAAACACTTGCCGCAATGCTAATCATCTGTATCACTGAAAATATTTCTTCCTCCGGGGGGAAGAACGGGTACATCGAAAAGCGAGGATATGCTTCTTCCCATATCCATGAGATTCGGGTCAGGCAGTGAAAGCGGCACAGTTGAGAGGAGTGTTCCTGGAACAACCCCGGGGTCTACGCAGTGTGTTCCGCTCCAGGGATCAAGGTTATCCGTTATTACTTCCTCAGGATAACTCCCGAGAGTTGTCTCCCAGGAAGATCTGTAACCCCTTGCGTAACCGATTATCATATCCGGCGAGAAGGGTGGAAGGGGCCCCGGATAGATATCAGATGTAATATAGGCATTATCTATAACTCGCCTTCCGGTGGCGGGATCTGTTATCGATTCAAGGTCACGTTTCAACCTTAGAAGAAGATCAGGAACCTGATCCGGAGATATTATTCCGTTCTCTTCACGGCCTGATCTGTTGATGTAAAGGCAATTCAATCCAAGGCCGTAAGCTGCCGTGGAAGCCCAGTCGATTGCGGCGAACATATCCTGATTCCTGGAATGAGGGGACGTTATATTAGCGTAACCTTCCTCCGCAAGCCATGTATTCAGGTTAAAAGATCTGTTGAAAGGCGCAAATCCATGATCGGAAAGCAGCACTATTTCCGTATTAGCGTCCTTTGCAGAAAGCGCATCTCCTATAACTCTGTCCATCTGCATATACAGTTCTCGTATTGAGCTTTTAAAACGGGGGTTTGTGCTTGTATAAAGGGGCGAATTGTGGTCAAGAACCCTGTAGAACATGTGTACGTTAAGATCCAGCGAGCTGAAATAGAAGAAGAACATGCCCTCTTTGAAATTGCTCAATTCGTGATGGAAAAGGTTCAGCCGTTCATCAAGGACTATCCACGCCTGCTGCAGATACTCCTCATCCGAAAGTATACCCCTAGAAAGGGCCTTTGTGTCCTCCGGGAAACCCTGTGTGTAGAACGATCCAAGGTCCCTTGCGAGATTGCTGCTGAAGTCAGCGGGTTCCGAAATGGGAAGAGCGGGATTCATCGGGTCGATATTCAGCGGCGAAAGGTAAAGTTTAAGCCTTGGCGATATTTCCTTTACGTAGAACCTTCCAATAGCGTTAACGCTGGAAATGTGCGGTATCGCGTCAAATCTTATTTTTAACCACCGGCTCCATTCTCCGGCTGCCAGTACAGTGCTTTCATCCTGAATGTCTATTCTCAATGCATCCGCATCGCGGTCAACCCAGACCTTCGCTTCAACTCTCATATCAGGATTACCGGCTCTCATTGAGTTCTCCGGCCCTCTTATAGGACAGACGTAGCATTTGTCGCCGTAATCACGCACAGGAACGATTATCCCTCCGGAAGTTACGTCTGTAATCGATCTCGCGTCATCCGTAAAAAACGTGAAGCTTCCCTGGCTTCCCCGCATATCCGGTGTTCCCAGCCCCGATAGTATTTTAGCCTTCCCCTTGTCGGGAGGAAAATCAACCGGAAGTTTGATCAGTTTAACAGGTATTCCTTCATCGGTAAGCCGGTTCCAGAATGGCTCTCCCTTTCTAAGCAGTTCTACCTTTGCTCCGGACAGGGGGAGACGCCAGTCGCTGATGCTGATTATCCTGTCGGGGCCGATAACCCTGGATGTAGAGAGGTAGGGTAGCCTGCTGGAAGGGTCCCTGTGAATGAAATCGAATATTCCGTGTACGTTCGGGCCGTAACCTGTTATGAAATTAGACCATGCTACCGGACTCTGGGGAGGATTGCTTGTTCCAAGCCTGTTCAATCCTCCCGATGACATGAGTATAGCAGCGTTAGGCATCACCCCTTCATGGATAAAGCTTCTCAGAAGGAATGGGTCCATCCCGTCAATTCCAAGTACAATAACACGCTTTGCAGGAGATGCTGTACGTCTGCAGCCTGTATTCAATGCGATGAGAGCCGCGGGTGACAGAGCCGCGAGCTTGAGGAATTCCCTTCTTTTCATCTTTCCGCACCTTCCCGGATAAGGGACTTACCCTCCATGTAGGCTGGGGCCATAACACCAAAAGCTCTGAGTACTGTTGGCGCGATATCGATAATCGTCGCATCTTCGGTGTTCAGTTTTACATTGGAAGCAAGCGTACCGGGAACAAGTTTGTGATCGTGACAGTGATCCCCGTTCCAGTGCCTTTCGTTGGGATAGATAATTTCCTTTCCAATACCCCCCGTGACACATCCCCAGCCGGATCTGTAACCGTCTTTTGTGCCGATCACAAGATCTGGCCCCCTGGAAGTATAGGGTCCGTTGTAAACACTCTCGGAAGGATAAACCGCGTTAATCACCCTTTCGCCTTCACCGTTTTCAAGCTTCAAAAGCTTCGCGGATATCTCTTCAAGAAGCTCTGCAGCTTCAGTTCCTGATTCTACAATACCTTTGCCCTCACGACCACTGATATTGAGCATTATGCCGGCCAGCCCCATAGACCATGCCCTTGTTCTTGACCAGTCAACCCCCTTGAACGATGTGTCAACTGTTTCAACGCCGTTATCGAGAACAAGATAATCGTTATCAAGAAGCCACCTGTTAAAGTCTATGCACGTATGGAAAGAAGTAAAACCATGATCTGACATTACTATGAGCATATCTTTCCTGCCAAGCTCACTGACAGTTTTTCCTATCAGCGAATCCATTTCTTTGTACATATCATGGATTGGAGTGCCTTTCAACGAACCGTCACCCCAGAACATGTGCTGTATTCTGTCAGACGTGTCAAATACACATACTACAAGACCATCCCTTGTATGCTTCAGGGCGTCTGAGAACATCTTCCTTCTCTCATTGTAGATGGACCATGCCTGTTCAAGGAAAACTTCTTCAGAAACAGCCCCGTTACTCAATGCCCAGGTATCCTCGGCAAGACCAAGTGTTGCGAAAGGACCGTACAGTCCGGAAAGGTACTTCGAATAATGAACGGGATGCGAGATGGGTACAGAGGGGGAGAACGGGTCAACATTAATTGCGGTAGAGTAAAGAACAGGTCTTCCAGCCATATCCTCCGTAAGACAGAATTTCGATATTCCCCTGACTTTACTCCGACCATGACTGAAAAGCATTTCAAGCCAATCGGAAAGCACACCGGTTTTCAGTTCAACGTGTCCGTTATCGGTTCGCAGTAGAGCTGTTTTGCCGGAAATGTCGAGTTCAAGCCTGGCTGTGACATATTCGCCGTCAGGTTTTTCAGGGCCGGGCATTTCCAGTTTCCATCTGTTCTCATCCAGTTTTTCAAGCCTTCGCTGAATGCCGCCCGTAAAAGTCTCTTCTGACTCCTCTTCAGTGAATATCGTATAACTGCCCTGGGTTCCACGAAGATCCGGAACACACATACCGCTGAGTAAATGCCCGTCAAGCGATTCGGGAGGATAAGTGATGGGAACCCTGAGAACCGTAGATCTTATACCGTAACGCTTAAGCAGTTTCCAGAACGGTTTACTCTTCCGCAACAGCTTTACAAAGGGTTTCATCACTGTTCTGTTGATGAGTCCCAGGCCGACCCTTGATGGAGCTTCGCCCGAGGTCACAGATGACAATTTAGCTAGATACCTTTCCCTGTCGGGAGCGAGAAAGTCAAATATTCCGTGTTTGCCTGGATTAACACCGGTCTGGAATGAGGACCACGCAACAGGCGAAATACCCGGACAGGTTGTTCCCAGCCTGGAAAACGAGCCTTCATCGGAGAGTTTTTTAAGATTGGGGAGTTCTCCATCAGCCATCATTCTTTCCGCGATAACAGGGGAAAAACCGTCAAGTCCAAGTATTACAACTCTTCTCGCAGTTCCTGTATACTGTCTTCTTCTTTTTTTAAGAGACCTTATGATGATGGTAACGGGCCATATAAGTGCTGACAGCAATGAAACGAAAATGGCATTCAGAAACACAAGGAAAGACGTAACTATACCGAAACCGGCTCCCGGGCCTACGTAAGCCATAGCGGGTGCAGTAATAAACAATATCACAATGAGGAAAAAGGGAAGCCGGTTTATGCGGATTCCCAGGTTATCTGAAACTATTGCACTCACCCCTTCGCATTGATATCGCAATATCATTAAGGTTTTCCGTCTCGTTCATCTACCGCAATATAACTAATTTGTTTATCTTTCGGTTCCGGCAAACGCGACAACTTCAATTTTCTGGATGTGTAATGAACAAGTATTTTTTTCCAGCTATTTTTACTGTATGCGCAATCTGCTGCTGTGGAAAACAACAATCTGGAACAATCGTAAGGATATCCAACGAAACAGGATATACCATCACCGATGTTCAGCTGACAACCGCAACTGATACCATAACGGGAACTTCCATTTCAATCAGTTGTATACTCGAGGACACCGTTATATTACAGGAAAGAGAAAGAATCGAATTGAGTTGGATCGAGAACGATCAGCACAGGGAATTCGAAAAAACACTGATTGACAGTGTTAACCGTGCTAAAACTGTTATGTTCTCCATTCTACCTGACAAAGATTGCTTCGAGGTACTCTATCATTTCTGACGCATAATGCAGATACATGAAGATCTCCGGCAGTCTTACGTATTTAGAAAGACAATATTTTATGACTAGAAGGATCGGTATAGATATGGGATCCGTGAGTACAAAAGTAGTACTCATGGACGAAAAAAACATTCTCGCTGCTCTCTACAGAAGACACCACGGAAAACCGGTTGATTCTCTGCTGGAAATTCTTACGGATCTTGATGGCTGGGAGGGATGTCCAGCAGCTTTTACCGGCAGCGCTTCAAAGGGGGCATCGTCAGCCGCAGGTTGCGAAATTGTTAACGAAGTAGTTGCCCTTGCAGCTTCAATTCCGGTTTATTGTCCGGGTATCAATTCGGTTATTGAGATGGGTGGTCAGGATTCGAAACTTCTTCTTTTCAGGCAGACTCCCGGCGGCTCTGTATTTGATGATTTTTCAATGAATTCCGTATGCGCTGCAGGGACAGGCTCTTTCCTTGACCAGCAGGCGTCAAGACTGGGACTCAAGACGGAAGAACTCGGTGAACTCGCCCTTCAGTGCAGTCATCCACCCAGAATTGCGGGTAGATGCAGCGTTTTCGCTAAAACGGATATGATACATCTCCAGCAGATAGGAACGCCTGTAGCCCATATCGTAGCCGGGCTTTGCTTCGCTGTCGCAAGGAATTTCAAAAGTTCAATTGCGTCCGGCAGAGATTTTCGTCCTCCGGTTGCCTTTGTAGGAGGAGTAGCGGCAAACCAGGGGATGGTCACTGCCTTCCGTGAAGTTCTCGGCCGTGAATATTCTGATCTTGCTATTCCCGATAATTTCAGATGCCTGACAGCCGCAGGCGCCGCGCTTACCGCTGATGATTGCAAATCGAGCATAATCGATGCTGATTTCACCGCCAGGCTCCTCAATATAGAAAAGGGGAATTTTTCAGAAAGCACAATGCCTTCTCTCAGAAATTTCTCAATTCCCTGCCCGGTATCCCCGGACATACCTGAGAACACGGATGAGCCGGTCTATATAGGTATCGATGTTGGATCCATCAGTACGAATCTTGTGGCAATAGGAGCTGCTTCCGGAGAACTTCATGCGTCCGAATACCTGATGACTGCCGGAAGACCTCTCGAAGCAGTGAAACAGGGGCTTTCAAGGCTTTCACATACTCTTGGTAAAAACAGACCTGTTCTCGGGCTCGGTACAACCGGTTCCGGCAGATACATGACCGGTGATTTTACCGGCGCGGATGTAGTCAGAAACGAGATTACCGCTCAGGCCCGGGCTGCGGTGCAAATTGATCCCGAAGTAGATACGATATTCGAAATAGGCGGTCAGGATTCGAAATTCATATCACTTGAGAAGGGAAGAGTGGTTGACTTTGAAATGAATAAAGTCTGCGCAGCCGGAACAGGCTCCTTTCTTGAAGAACAATCTGAAAAACTCGGACTGGATATACGGGAATTCGGCCCCCTGGCGATAGGCGCTCAAGCTCCATGCAGTCTTGGAGAACGATGTACCGTATTCATGGAAAGTGACGTCTTCTCCCATCAGGCAGCTGGAGCCTCGGTAGAAGATATTGTCGCTGGCCTGTCGTATTCAATTGTGAAGAACTATCTGCACAGAGTCGTGGGAGAGAAAAAAATCGGTAATCGTATATTTTTCCAGGGCGGGACAGCATTTAACACCGGAGTAGCGGCCGCTTTCAATTCCATCCTCCATGACAGAAAGGTCACAATCCCGGAAAACCATCATGTAACAGGTGCAATAGGCGCAGCCCTGCTGGCTAAAGAAGAAAAATCCCCCGGCCCATCCAAATTCAAAGGGTTCAGTCTGGCAGATGAAAAGTACAGGCAGGAAACTTTCGTGTGTAAAGGATGCCCCAACCGATGCGAAATACACCGGGTAATACTGCATGATGGTAAAGACCTCTTCTACGGAGGAAGATGCGAGAAGTACGAAACGGATAGTGCTTCTTCCCACCAGGTTGACCCTGGAACGAACTGGTTCGAAGAAAGGAAAAAGCTTCTCCTCGAAGGCTATACGGGCTGTACTTCGGGAAACAAACCGGTTGTTGGAATACCCAGAGCGTTATGGTTCTGGGAGTTCTTTCCCTTTTTCAGGACTTTCTTCGAAGAATGTGGTTTTGATGTTGTCATATCGGGAACCTCAACCAGCAGCCTCATACATTCCGGTGTTGAAAGTGTGGCCGCAGAGACATGTTTCCCGGTGAAGTTAGCCCACGGACATGTTTTAGACCTGCTTGAATCGGACGTTGATTACCTGTTCCTTCCTTCCATACTCAGATCTTTTCCCCAGGGTGATTTTACAGAATCCTACAACTGCCCTTACATCGAAGCTTCACCTTATATCATCGATTCAGGCTTAGGTCTTTCCTCCGAGGAAAATGTAACCACTCTTAGCCCTGTCCTCGATTTCTCGCTGTCCGGAAGCGAGTGGATGAAAGGTCTGCTTGAAATGGCCACCAGGCTCGATATCGATGCAGACACTGCAAGAAGCGCCTGTACAGAGGCAAGAAGAAACCAGCTTCGGTTCAGCAAATCCCTACTTAAAGCAGGGGAGAGGGCACTTGCGGAGATCGGTAAAGACCAGGTTGTTTTTGTGATAATCAGCAGGCCATACAACGGATCAGATCCCGCAGTGAACGTAGATCTTCCGGATAAGCTTGCCAGGATGGGGGCAACGGTAATTCCCACGGACTTCCTTGACCTTCCTATGAAACGTACCGCTGAAATGCATCGTAACATGTACTGGCAATACGGCCAGAGAATAATAGCCGCGGCACTTGCTATCAGGGAGGATCCAAGGCTCAACGGCGTCTACATTACCAATTTCGGCTGCGGCCCGGATTCGTTCATTCAACACGAGGTGGCAAGAATAATGGGTGAGAAACCCATGCTTACAATAGAGATTGATGAACATGCTGCCGACGCAGGGGTCATAACCAGATGCGAAGCCTTTATGGACGCTATTTCAGGAAGAAGACAACAGGGAACTTCCCCATTCCGGCAAATGCTTGGAAACAGAAACATGGATATCGGGAAAAGACAAGTCTGGATTCCCTGGCTTGGTAATGCTACCCCTGTTGCTGTTGCCGCTGCAAGGAAGCACGGTGTCGATGCGGTAAAAATTCCTCCTACAAACAGAGATTCCGTTGCACTGGGCCGATCAGTAACAACGGGCAAAGAATGCTATCCGGCAATTATAACCGCTGGAAACATGCTTTCCGTTCTAAGGGACAACGATCCATCCAAAGTAGCGTTTTTCATGGGTACCGCGTCGGGGCCATGCCGTTTTGGCCAGTACTGCAGTTACCACAGGATACTTCTTGACAGACTTGGCTACAACGATGTTCCAATAATTACCGCAACCTCGAGTGATTCGTACACCAACATTAAAGAACTCTCTTCAATTGGGTTCCAGATCGATATGCTGAAGGCCGCCATAGCCGGTGATGTCCTCAAAAGCGCTCTTTACAGAGTACGCCCCTACGAGCTTGAAGAAGGCTCAACAGACCTCGTAATGAAGAGGTACCTCAATGCCGTATCCGAAGCCATGGAAAATGGAAATACTCTTATTCCGGTTCTTAAAGATGCTGCAATGGAATTCGGAAACATTCCCAGAGTAGATATTCCGAAGCCTCTTGTACTTATGTTCGGAGAGATCTATGTAAGGAACGACTCTTTCGCGCATTCCTTTACCGATCAGCATATTGAAGCGCTGGGAGGGGAAGTACTTCATACTCCGCTTATGGAATGGTTCGAATACGTAAATTACTCCTTCGTAAATAAATCGAAGGACAGGAGGAAATTCATCGACCTTATCAGGGGATATTCAAGAACGAAGTTAATGAAAAAACTTCGAAGAAAACTTGAAGCCCCCTTTGCAGACATTCTCGCTGACCGCCCCGGAGTAGAGCCTGAGGAGATCATGAAAGCCGCGCATCCCTACATGAAAGAAAACATCGGGGGGGAAGCTATCCTTTGCGTCGGTACTCCGCTTGCCCTTACCATGAAATCAGCAATAGATGGAGCCGTCAATATTTTCCCCTTCACATGTCTTCCGGGAACCGTTGTGACGGCAATAAGCAAGAAGATAAGAAAGGAACACAGGAACCTTCCATGGCTAAACCTTGCATTCGACGGCCAGGAGGACACCGATAACGAAGCAAGGCTTCAGGCGTTCATGTACCAGGTTAAGCAGAACTTCGATGCGAGATCATCGAGCATATCGGAAAATACTATGGAAGCCATTGAAACGAAGCTGTAATAGTGAAAGCGCAGGAAACAATGAAAACCAACAAGTATCTGCCGGATCTTCTTTCCTTCCTTAACAACTCGCCAACAGCCTCATTGGCTGTTTCACAGATAGCATCGAAACTCGATGAAAACGGTTTCACCAGACTCAAAGAGAGTGATTCCTGGAATATTGGAGCAAATAAAAAATTCTACATCGTTCGCTCCGATGCATCCATCATCGCCGGAATAACCGGCACGGAAAAATGTGAAACAGCCGGATGCAGAATAACCGGAGCGCATACAGATTCACCGGGTTTCAGAATCAAGCCACTGCCAGACAGAAAGATAGATAACATCAACGTTCTTGGTGTTGAACTTTACGGCAGCCCAATACTCGCGACCTGGTTCGACCGCGATCTTTCGATTGCCGGAGCACTCGCCATCCGCGAAGGCAACAGCATTTCCCGAAAACAATTCATGATCAGAAAACCGATATGCCGAATAGCATCTCCCGCCATACATATCGAGAGGGAGGTTAACAAAGATGGCTTCAAGGTTAACCCCGAGATGAATACACCGCTGCTTTTCTCCACATCCGGCGCTGTATTCGATGATATTCTGTCACTTGCATGCGAATCAGCACATGTGAATAAAGAATCCGTCTCAGGCTGGTCTATGGAAGTATGGGATCCTCAACCTGCAGTTCTTGGTGGTATTGAGGATGATTTCATTTTCTCAGGAAGGCTTGATAATCTTGCGATGTGCCATGCTTCAATTGAGGCTCTGCTGTCTTCCGATGAATCCGCCAGGACAAGGCTGGTCAGCCTTTTCAACAATGAGGAAGTGGGTTCAAAAACACTTAATGGAGCCGACTCGGCATTCCTTGATACGGTAATAGAGAGGCTCGCGGGAGGGAGAGACGAGTACTTCAGGTGTATTTCAAGAAGCATTCAGGTTTCCGCCGACGGGGCTCATGGAGTTCACCCTAACTATCCGGGAAAACACGATCCGGGGTGCCGCCCCGTTCTTAATGGAGGGCCTGTTATAAAAGTGAACGCATCAGCAAAGTACACATCTACCGATATAACATCCGCATACTTCATAATCTGCGCTGAGGAATCAAATGTTAATGTTCAGTATTTCATCAACAGGAACGATATGCCCTGCGGAAGCACGATAGGACCTGTCACGTCCGCCAGAACGGGAATTTTGAGCGTAGATGTGGGGAATCCAATGCTTTCAATGCACTCGGTGCGTGAAACAGCCGGGAAATCGGATCATGAAGCTATGATAAAGGTTCTGACACAACACATGAATAGCTCTGTTATTATCAGCAGCTGAAAACTCCGATTATCCGAATTGCACCAGACAGATAACATTCCCGTCTGGATCCTGGCAGTAAAGGTAACTGTTACCGAAAGCATTTATCTTGTTATACATGATCCTGCCACCTGCTTCGATTAATTTCTCAGCCACTTCGTCGATAGATGGAACAGATACAGCAATCGATATATGCCTGTCCAATGGGGAATCCTCGCTTCGATATACCGAGGAGTTCACTCCTGGGCCTTTACCCGAGTCCATTCGCCACCCATCCGGCGGGTCAGGAAATTTGTTGATTTTCCAGTTGAACGCCTCGCGGTAAAATTCAGTTATTTTGTCAGGTTCATCAGATGTAATCTTAACATGGATAATTCTGTTCATACGATTTCCCTTCTGTTACGAAAAGCATAATCCACATTGAGCAGTACGGTCAACAGTTAAAAATCTATCCTTTTGAATTTCAAGTACCCTATTGAGAGAAGTATCAGACTCCATGCAAACGCGTAAATCAAATGTATAGGCGGCACACTGGATGTAACGCCGAAAAAGGCAAGGTTTTCCGTTATGACAGCATTCCTTGGAATCATGCCGTATATCACGCCACGGTAACCTCTGTCTGCCGGAAAAATGTAAATGATGGTGTTCGTGATAGTTACAAGAACATCGGGCGCATCTCCGGGGAACATCTGTATCATTTCATGCATCCCGCCAAAAAGGGAAGCTACAGCCGCAAGAAAAAAGGCGATAAGCATGGATGCAACTTTTTTTATAACCAGGGAAAGAAGCGTTACAGCAGACCATATCACAATCAGCCATAAAAACATGGAAATGAACACCAGCGGTATATCTTTGGGTACGAATGGAAAGTAAATCCTTGTAATAATGAATATCCCACCGAAAAGTATCAGTGAAAGGACATAGGAAACCGCAAGGGGCGCGAGTCCGACGGACAGGTAGACTTTGAACCTCGTCTGAGGAAGTGAGAGCCAGAAGGGCATACGTCCCTGTTCAATCTCCTCCGGCAGCATAGTTGACCCTATTACGATGATAAGAGCGGTAACGAGGGTAGCGGCAAGCGGGCCAGCTGTAATTATCGCTGCCAGAGCAGCATCAGCAGGTCCAAGCATATCAACCGCCATATCGGCCTGATGCTGCCCCATATGTAGATCGGCTTTGGAAGCTGCTGAAACTCCCCACCAGTACAGCCCGAGAAAAACAACGGTTGCTATGACAGCTGTCAGTACGATTTTCCTTCTAAGAAGTTGTTCTACGCTGTTAAGAAACAATGTCGCCCTCCCGTTCCGAATCCATGATTCTGAGGAAGACATCCTCCAGGCTTTCTCTCATCTGGTTTATTCCAGAGAATTGCACACCCGCGTCAAGTACTGTGCGAACCATCTCCGGGAATACGGCAGTATCTGCAAGCTGCGCGATCACACCCTTCAGTTCAAGACGGCATGAATAACCCTTCATTTCAAGGAACAGTTTCATTTTTCCTGCATTATCAGTCTCTACGTACGCAAGGCCGGTCTGCCTTGAGAGGGAATTCAGTTCTCCCTCTGCAATGAGCCTGCCCTTGCTAATAAACGCAGCCATATCACAAACCCTTTCAACTTCTCCCAGAAGGTGCGAATTGATGAGTACTGTGGACCCCTCGGAAGCCAGTTTTCCAATCAGATTACGCACAAGGATCCTTCCACCGGGATCAAGTCCTGAAGATGGTTCATCAAGCAGCACGAGTTCAGGTTTACCGGAAGTGACCAGTGATAGAGCAACTCTTTGTCTCTGCCCCCTGGACATCTTTCCTACAGGCCTTTTCATGAGATCTATACATTCAAGCTCACCACATCGGAACCGAAATTCCTCAATAGAGGATTCATGCCTGATCCGTTCCAGTTGTCTGAAAAGCACAGCAGGAGTCGCCCATGGGGGAAAAGTGACATTCTCGGGCAGATACCTGACACCCTTTCGTGAGAGCGGGGAGGAAACGGGGAGGTCAAAAATACGCACGGAGCCTGAATCAGACCTCACAAGCCCCAGAAGGATTTTCATCAGCGTTGTCTTTCCAGCACCGTTTGGACCAAGGAGTGAAAAAATCGTTCCGGGAGATACTTCAAGACTGAAATCCAAAAGTGCCCGTACTTTCTTGAAGGATTTTGAAACGTTTTCGACTTCGATGATGTGATCTTTTTTCAAGTGCGTTTCCTTTAGTATATATTTGCTTGATTGAATTAACAGAACAGGACTCCATTGAAATATAGCAAAAAATTAGCAGGCGCAATCTTCGGAACGATAATCGGGCTTATACTAGCCTGGCTTCTTCTTAAATTCTCAGTTGAAAACGGTGGTGTCACTCAGGCGATTTGCAGCATCTTCAGCCGTATAGCCGAGGTAGACACCCTTCCGCTGCTCGGAGCGTTCCTGCTCTTCCTTCTAAGCCAGATACTCAGGGCACTCAGATGGATGCTTTTGAGTTTCGGAAGGAAGTACCGCTTTTCTCTTTCGATGGCTGTGACAGCCATACATGTGGGACTGGGACACCTTCTTCCTTTCAGACTGACAGACGTTGCCTTTGTAGGGCTTTTCAGGCATTTCGGTGAGGTTCCTGTGGGGCATGGTGCGGCAAATGTATTTTTCGCGAAACTCCTCGACCTGATCGCATTGGGTATCGTTGTCGGTTCAGCAGTTGCCGCCGGTGTAGGCGAAATGGCTATTCTGGCACCCCTTCTGGTGCTCGTCGGATGTCTGGGAATAGTATTCATGTTTCCCTTTTTAAGAGCACTCAGAAAACCGGTTCAGTGGTTTTTTAACAGGATATTGCATGTTGAGAAACCACATTGGTTCAATGATCTTCTTGAAGCATCTTCTGTAAAGGGCAGGAAAGGGAAGCTGACATCAGCTTTTCTGATCTCCCTGTTTGTCTGGATCAGTAAACTTTTGATGTTCTGTTTTTTGCTTGAATCCCTTGGAATCACCGGAATACCCTTATGGAAAGTATTCCTGGCAAGCGGTGTTACCAATATCATGATAGCTCTTCCTATCAATGGTCTTTTAAGTATAGGAACGGTTGAAGCCGGATGGACCGCCGGGTTCGCCATGGTTGGAATTGAAGGTCTTGTAACCGCGAATACAAACATTGTAGAATTGGGTTTCAGTGTTCATATAATCTGGATGCTTATGGCAGTAGTTATGATGATTCTCGCGATTCCGCTGCTGTGGTACGATTCTAAACTAAAAACACGTTGCGTTACTAACTGAATTACTTAATAAAGGATTTGAATTGAGCAGAAATATTGTAATAGTCGGTGCAGGTGTTTCAGGATTAACGCTGGCCGAAAGACTGACGGCGTCCGGTAAAGATATATCCGTTACCGTGCTCGACAAAGAAAATTCTCCCGGGGGGCTTGCGAGAACATTCGAGAAGAGCGGGTTTCTCTTTGACATCGGTCCTCACCGTTTTCATACATGTGACAGTGAAGTCAATGATTACCTTCTTGATATTCTCGGTGATGAGCATGTGACCATACCAAGGTCAAGCAACGTGTATATGGCGGGAAAATACCGCAGCTGGCCCCTGACGCTGAAATCTGTAATCGGTCTTCCACTGCCTGTTCTTATCAGAAGTTTTTTTGACCTTTTCAGCAGAAGGCCTAAAAGGGAGCCAGGCAACTTTGCCGATTATGTTATTTCAAAATACGGGAAGAATATATACGACTATTTTTTCAGTGGATACACAAAAAAATTCACCGGATGCAATGCCGATGAACTGCATGTTGACTGGGCTGAAGCCGGTGTAAACAGGGCAGTCATTGATAAGAACGTAAAAGCTGACGACCTGTTCTCTCTCCTTAAAAGTCTGCTTTTCCCAAAACCGTTAACAATCATGTTCTATTACCCGTCAACCGGCGGCATTCAGACCTTTTGCGACAAGCAGGCTGAACGCATTCAGAAAAACGGAGGTAGAATACTGTACGGCTGCAGAGCTCTGGGTATTGATACTGATGGAAAAAAGGTTTCAGGAGTCAGAACCGTTGAAAACGGTACGATCCCCGCCGACCATGTATACTGGTCAGCTCCCTTATCGATACTCTTCCCCGATGCGGGTTTCAGATTCATGGACACCATTATCTGCAACATCGCTCTGTCAAGAAAGCAATCAAACAATTATCAGTGGTGCTACTTCGGCCAGGAGGATACTCTATTCAGCAGGCTTACCGTCCCCCGAAATTTCAGAGCCGATTCTGTCCCGGAGAATTGCGACAGTCTTATCGTTGAGATTACACTGAATAATCAGAAATACAGGGAAAATCCTGAAAGCCTGAAAGACAGGCTTGTAGAAGAACTTGAAAGGGTAGAGGCATTAAAAGCCTCAGATATCATCTTCATGGACTGGCATATTATTACTGAAACATACCCTTTGTACGACCTTGGTTACAGGGATAGAGTCTCGGAGCTGGAAATGACTGAAGGGCTAAGTCTTACAGGCAGATGTGGCTCTTTCTGGTACAACAATATGGATCATTCCATAGGAGAAGCTCTGGCCATTTCCTCGGGAAACACATTCGCTAAAGACTTCTGGAAACAGTAAGAACCACAGCTGGTACCGAACACATGACGAGGGATATAGTAAAGCCCTATATCAATAGACATGTCTGAGTTTGCGAAAGCTGAAGGAGGTATAACCTGCTGCAGCCTCATCCTGGATTTCTGATATTGCGATACTCCATTGTTCTTACGCTTTTAAGTCATTATATATTCCTTTGAAATGCTGGTCGCGGGGTGCAGGAAGGCGGTGTGAATCCGCCACGGTAGCGCCACTGTAACCGGGTACTGAACCCCAATAAAAGCCACTGCCGAAAGGTGGGAAGGCGGGGGTAGGGATGATCCGGAAGTCAGGATATTGCACCGCGGCTTGGAAACAGATCCCCGCTTAAGGGATGCTGCTCCGGCCTCAGCCTCCGCGGCTTGCAAAGCTGCCGGAGGTTTTTTTTGGTACAATTGCTTTTGGTATTGATTACTATATCACAGTCAAATCTTTCTGTAACTGATACAAGCGGCTTTCCAATTATCGGAGCTTCAATATGCACAGACAGCACACTCATCGGCATTTCCGACATGAGGGGAGAAGTGCCTCTTCCCGATGGAACTGATTTTATTGAAGTCAGGGCCATCGGATACGAGATATGGAACGGAGCGGTACCATCTTCTGGTAAGGTATTTCTTACAACCGTGCCGGTCCCATCGGGCATGGTTATACTGGTAACTGCTTCTCGCGGGGGCTTCAGAGACCTGTTTCCCGCGACAACTGTTCTGAACAGGGACGACATGGAATATATGGGCAGATCCGGGCTGGGAAAGCTTGGCAGCAGATGCAGCGGTATCTTTATCCGTGAATATGGCGGGGCCATGCCGGTAATCTCCATTTCCATCCGTGGAAGCGATGTGGCGCATTCCGAATACTATATCGATGGACATGACATCACAGGTTCGATGGACGGGCTACCCGGAATTACACTTGATCCTGTACTGTTCGGCGGAATGGAAATCTCAAGAGGGGGGGGGTCGGGTTATCTTAAAGGCGGAATGGCCGGGACACTGAATTTTATTCTTGAATCCCCGGGACTGCCTCCCAGAGGTTCACTTACCGCTGGAGATGATAAATCCATATCTATTTCAGGAGGAATCTCAGCCGGTCAGAACCGGTTTTCACTTAGTATCAGGAAACTTACAGGCATATCCGAATCCGTTGCACACGATGGAGCCCTGCTCTTTCATGGAAACAGTTACCATTTCAGGTACGGTTTAATGACGGCTGTTTCTTCCGGTGAAACAGAAAGCCCGGACTGGACAGTTCCAACAGATGGCACAAGGAAAAGGTACAGTTTTGATGGATGGGGCAGTTGGGATCCGGGCAATTTCAGCCTGAACGCCGGCATGAGGACAGGAAGGCATGAATACAAGTCTACAACACCATCAACAGTGGATGATAAACATGATGAATTAAGCGGTGATATCACCATCGGATACGATTTGCCGATGCTGCCGTTCAATATGAGCGTATCCGCAGGTTCCTCCTTTGATAAGGTATGGAGCACCTCAATAGGCGAAAGGAACAGGTTGACGGGTGAAACAGCGCTTGCAGCAGGATACTCCAGCGGGTTCTCGCTTTCAGCTTCAGCATGCGTTAATGTGATTCCTTCGGAACGCACCATGCTTGGATCAGTATTTTCTGTGGGACTGCCTGTGCAGGATTCGCTTCTTCTTCTGCATACTTCCGCATCGACAGGTTTCAGGCGCCCCTCACTCAACGATCTGTACTGGCCAGAGGATAACTTCGCACAGGGGAATCCGGATCTTCTTCCTGAAACCTCAGTGGAATTCGAAAGCGGTATTTCAATCAACGGCCTTCAGAATTTCAGATTCTCCGCGACAGGTTTTATCGCGGAAACCAGTGATCTCATCAGATGGGAACCGGGACAGGGGGGAAAATGGTCCCCTGTCAACATAGCGGAAGCTCTCAGAAAGGGCATCGAAGCCGAAGCATGGTTTTCCGAAGGTCCCGCTGAAATCAGAGGTACACTTACACTGCTGGAAATCACCGATAACTGCAATGAATCAGTTAATTACGGTAAAACACTCCCTTATACACCCGATTACACATTCGGTCTTCAGGCGGGAATTGAATTTCCCGATTGGGCTTACTGGTCCATATCCGCGAGCGGAATGGGCATAAGGTTCAAGAATTACAGCGAAACTTCATGGATGCCCGCATATACAACCTTTTCAGCGGGAGTAAACCTGAATCCTGAATTCATGGGAAATTTCTCTCTGAACGCCTCTGTTGAGAACCTTCTCGACGAAGACTATCAGGAAACCAGCGGATATGCCGGAAAACCAAGAACATTTCACTTTGGAATAGAATGGAATGGAAACTGAAATGAAAAGGATGAAAAAAGATCATCCCGGACTGATAACTCTGACCTGTATAATACTGATAATCCTTGTTGCGGCATCATGCAATTCACCTGTTGAACCGAATTCTGAACCTCATCCCGATGGGAATCTGGTTGCGTGGTTCAACGGCCTGAGTAATACCGTTGATCTATACTTCCCTGAAAGCGATTTTCTTGTATCGACGGCCTACATTACCGGAAACGCCCCAAATGATATGCTCTACCTTGGTTCTGATAAGCTGGCAGTTCTGAGCTCCCTTTCCTCTATTCTCCAGGTCGTCGATCTTTCCATGTCGGGATCACTCCTGCACGAGATTACCTTTCCAGCTGGCAGCAATCCCTGGGCCATGGCTTACTACAACGACAACATCTGGGTTACTCTCCTGCTCAATAACAAGATAACACCTGTATCAACTGAAACCTGGACACTTGGCGAAGCAGTGGATGTCTCCGACTATCCGTACGGAATCGCCATCGCTTCCGGTAGCATATTCGTAAGTCACGGCGACTATTCCGCACCCAATCCCCCCGGAGGAGTAACCGTCTTCGATGCGGTAACTCTCGAGGAAACCGGTTGGATCGACACTGGGCAGAACACAACCGAGTTGTGGTACTGCCCTGAAACGGGCAACATTCATGCATTCTCTTACACCTATACGGATGACGGTGTTGTTTCAATAATCGATCCTGTTACAGCGACTATCAAAGCTCAGATTCCCACTGGAGGTACTCCTTTCTCACCAGTTAGAGTGGGTAGTTCCTTCGCCTGCTGTGATGGATTCGGATCTTCAATATTCTTCTATGATGAATCAGGAACACTTCAATCGACTTGGACACCCGATTCATCGATTACTCTAGCGGGTCTGGCAGTCAGTGGTGACACTCTATATATGACCGATTTCGAAGATGATTTAGTTTACGTTTCAAACTGGACATCAAAGGTCATGCTCGATACACTAACAGCAGGAAATGGTCCCCAGGGAATCGTCATTGTAGAAAGGTAAGGCGGGGTCGCGTAGAATTTGGCCGGGCATAACATTCGTACATGTTTTAACAATAGGAAATTTTACTATAAGTTACATAGATATAATAAGACAAAATGTTTAGATGTTAGGCCCGGCACCCAGCTTGGCACTCAGCTTGACGTGACCGAAGCCTGATACTTTCTTATGATACTCACCTGCTTATCCGGGAGGTATCAATGGCGGGTCTTTCATGTGATCTTCACGTTCATTCGAAGTATTCAAAGGAATCCGGAAGATGGGTTCTCAGATCACTCAAAGCCCCCGAAAGCTTCACTCCACCAGAGCTTATATACGAACTTGCCCGCAAACGGGGAATGGACTTCGTCACCATAACGGATATCAATACAATCGAAGGATCTTTGAGCATAGCCCAACTGCCGGGAACATTCATCAGCGAAGAGATAAGAACTTTTCTGCATGGAACCAGAACTTCAGTTCATATCGTTGCTTACAACATCTCCCCCGAAGAACACGAGGAAATGATAGCGGTTAGAGATTCTTTTCCCGCCCTCATGGAATACCTCAAAGACAGAAGCATCATTCACTCCCTTGTTCATCCCTTCTACTTTCCTGGAACAGATCTTTTGAACAGTGAATTCAGAAATGTTATCGCGAATGTTGATCTCATTGAATCCCTTAACGGCACCCGGTCAGCGGTCGAGAACGATTCCGTGATCCCCATAACAAGATGCATAAAGCATGACCCCGGATTTACCGGGTTTACGGGCGGCTCTGATGACCACTGCGGCAGGTTCATGGGGTTGACTTATACGGAGGTTGAGGATGCGGACAGTCTGGAAGATTATCTGAAGGGTGTAAGCCAGGGCAGAGGCATTCCCAGAGGAGAGCACGGCAACGCCATCCGTTCCGCCTATTCGGTATACTCCATCGCGTATTCCTTCTACAGAGACAGGCTTACAGCAAAGAAGATGCCTACAATAGCCACAATGGCGGCAGACCGGTTCTTCAGACCATCCATATCTTCCGATGAACCTACCGTATGGCATAAAGCGGACTTTCTTTTCCACCAGCTTATGAAGAAAGCAAAAAAATCCGGTGAATCAGATTTTGAAACTATTTTCGCCGATCAGCTTATTGAAATCGGTAAGGATCTTAACCTTCGTTCCGGAAGCCCCGAGCTGGAAACCGAGGGAATAGATGAGCGAACCTTTGAAATATTGAACAGACTGAGCAATCGATTATTCCAGCACTACTCCTCACTTCTGGTAAAGAGGATTGCCGATGGAAGGCTTCTTGATGCCCTGGAAGCCTTTACCGCCCTTATCCCTGTTATTCTCCTGAATATTCCTTACCCCATGGCCTATTTGAGCAGGAAGAAGGGGAAAGAGGCAGTAGAAAGCATCGCTTCGGAGGTCTCACCGGGTATTTTGGAAAATCTTCAAAATCCTGACAAAAGGGTCTGGTTTACAGATACGATAGACGATTTGAACGGTGTTTCGAGGACAATTCAGAAATTCAGCAGACTCGCGATGGACAGCTGCAGAAAAATGGCTGTTATAGCCTCACAGAGCCGACCGCTATCCTTTCCTGGATGGGTTGTTAATTTCCCTCCTATCCGTGAGTTTCCTGTTCCGGATTATCAATCTAAACTACTCTCAATTCCACCTTTTCTTGAGGTTCTGCGATTCGTGGAGGATGAAAATTTCGGGATGATCTACATTTCAACACCCGGTCCGGTTGGATTCGCGGCGCTTGGAATTTCAAGGATTCTTGGCATACCTGCCGCGGGTATTTATCACACGGATTATCCAAGACATGTAAATCACATAGTACAGGACGGCAAGATGGGAGAATTCGCCGGAGCGGCGGCGGCATGGTTCTACAGCAATGTAGATATAGTTCTTGTACCCAGCAGATACTACATGGACGATCTGGAAAAAATGGGAATTTCCAGGGATAAAATGAAGCTGTTCCCAAGGGGAACTGACTGCGATCTCTTCTCACCTGACTGGAAATCGGATGAATTCATTCGCAGATTCGGTGGTAATACAGAATCAGTGAAATTGATCTACGCCGGCAGGATTTCGCGAGAAAAAGATCTTGATGTCCTGGTGAAGGCATTCATAATTGCCCGCAGCGCAATGCCCAACCTTGAGCTTTATCTTGCGGGAGATGGCCCATACCTTGGAGAACTTGTAAACCAGCTCGGTGGAAGGGGATGCTTCTTTTGCGGTGAGCTGCACGGAGAAGACCTTTCAAGAGCCTACGCTTCAGGTGATATCTTCGTATTCCCCAGTTCCACGGATACCTATGGAAACTCAGTTCTAGAAGCACAGGCATCAGGACTTCCCGCCGTTGTCAGCGACATGGGGGGGCCTCAGGAGATAATTCAACCGGGTAAAACCGGTCTGGTATTCACCAGTCACGATCCCGAATCCCTTGCGAATAGTATTCTGGAGATCGCTCAGAACAGGGAATTACTGGATTCGATGAGTAGAAATGCCAGGATGATGGCAATTGACAGAACATGGGAGAAAGCGTTCAATGAACTGTGGAGCATTTCACCTGACAGTTTCAAGCAGATGAAAGTGTAGAATATGTTTCGCTTGAACAGATACGGGAAATACGACAGGTCATTCAGTAAGATGAAAACATGGCGCGGTTTCGCGTACTTCCTTTCGAGCAAGATCGCCGTTGCACTGACTCTCTTCATGCTCGTGAACGTTATCGGCATATCGGGCTTCATGATATTCACCACCCATAGATCAGGCATTCTTAAGAACCAGTCTATCTCAACCCTTCAGAACCTTCGTAGTATTGAATCTCCCACCGATGCCCAGCTGTCCGAAATCGCCGATATACAGATGCAGCTGGATGAAAGCTCCTTTGCGGGGGAACTTCTTCTTTCAAGTTATATGACAGCAATAACCATAACTACCGTCGGTTTCGACGATGTCATCAGGAATTATGCTTACGATTACATGAACGAGAAATGGCGGAGGGCTTACAATATATGGGTCACGGTTTTCGTGATTATTGCATATATGGCAATTCTTTATGTAAACGCGAATTTCGTTGCTTATCTCGTAGGAACGCGCCTGGCGGAGAATATGAAAAGGCGTGTTATCCTGAGGAACATATCACGTTTAAACGGTCATTTTATCGTCTGCGGATGCGGCGGAGCGGGAAGTGTGATCATATCCGAGTTCCTGCGGTTCGGGATACCTGTAGTGGGTATTGATTCCGATGCGAATCCACCACACAACCTCAGAAAGACAAACGGCTTCTTTTATCTCTCAAGAGACAGATCGGACGAAGTACTCTTCTCCGAAGCCAGAATAAAGAAAGCCCGAGGCCTTGTATCAGTGCTGCCGGACGACAGCGATAATCTGTATCTGACACTTGCAGCGCACCTTTTGAATAAAGATCTCAAGATAGTAAGCAGGGCATCCGGTGAGGAAAACGAGGAAAAGCTGTTGCTTGTCGGAGCTGACGCGTCCTTCACGCCATCCATCGCGGTTGGAAAAAAACTTGTAGCGGATCTTCTCAACATAGAAACAATGGATTTCATGGAAAAGATGATAGACAGCGGCGACCATGATTACAGAATGGAAGAATACATAATCAGCAGTGACTGTCCATCAATCGGAAGTACACTGGGAGAGATGAACCTCGGCCGGAAAACCGGAACAAGAATATTCGCGGTAATGAAGCAGGACGGTTCAGTTGTTTACAATCCTGGAGCGGACTATACGCTTGAGCAGGATGATGTTATACTAACTATAGCATCTCCGGAACAACTCGGACTTCTTGCCAGGACACTGCAGCGGCGCAAAAGGAGAAAAACGCTGTGAGCCCTTCTGATAACAGTAGTAAAGTATGCGTAGTGTCAGGTGCGGGTGATACCGGACTTTGCGTTATCAAGGAACTCGTTAGTCACGGTTTTACAGCTACGGTTGTGGATAAAGATCCCGATGCTCTGAAAACGATAGAGGATATGGGGATAACTATAACAGCGGTACAAGGCAACTGCCTGATTGATAATATATTAAAGAAAACTGACCTTTTGAATGCCAGGGCTCTGTTCTGTGTGCTTCCGGATGACAGAAGTAATGTATTCCTCAGCCTTTCAGCAAGAAGAATCAACCCCGAACTCGAGATATATTCTGTAGCTTCTGACATTTCTGCCGAAAGGAAGCTTAAACTCGTAGGAACGAGAAGAACCGTTAATCAGGACGCGGCGGAAGGGCTCAGGATCTCAAACGAGATGCTCCGTCCCGATGTCGCGAAATTTCTTGATGGAATTGTCTTCGCCCGTGATAAGACCGAAGGATATATCAGTATAGAGATATATAAGAAGTGCCCTTCAATTGGAAAAACACTTAAAAAGCTTGAATTGCATAACAGGACAGGTGTTGTGATAATAGCCGTTAAAAAGAATGATGGCAGCTATGTTTACAGTCCGTCCGGGGATTACAGGCTCTCAGTGGGAGACAATCTTATCTGCTTCGGCACCGGGGATGACAGGAAAGCCATACAGAACCTTCTCGCGACACAACAGGATAGAAAAGAAAAATGGGGCAGTCTCCGGCATGTGTTCCGAAAATAAATGGTCGGGGCGGCCGGATTTGAACCGGCGACCCCCTGCTCCCAAAGCAGGTGCGCTACCGAACTGCGCCACGCCCCGA
>JAIORS010000143.1 GCA_021108005.1 Candidatus Aegiribacteria sp. | reverse complement strand
AGGATATAAACGCCGGGAAACAGGCGCTATATTTTTCCTTGCATTTAATAGAATAAAGTATTATACTGTTTTTTAATTAGCTTAGATTTCCGATATTCTTAAATCACCCTAACAAAGGAGGAAAGATGTTACGTATAGTAACTGTCATAGCTATCATCGCCGTTTCGTCGTCGTTGACCGGGGCCGATATATTAAGGGAAGAGTGGGCAGTAGTAGAAGACGGCCAAGAACATCTAAAAGACGTGATTCAAGATTCGATTACCGATAGTTACGGTAATACGTACGTAACGGGGTCTGTTGATGGCGTAACAGGGGGTCCAGCTACGCTATCTACGGCTAAGTACGATAACGAAGGCGTCAAACTATGGGAAAACTTGTATCATATGGATTATGACGACTTAGACATCGGCCTAGCGATAGCTATCGACAATGAAAGCAACGTTTTCGTTACGGGCATTCATTCGGATACCCCTAACCCAGTGGGTCATGATGATGATACCGATTTATTCACGATTAAGTACGACGCGGCGGGTAGAATCGAATGGCGCGAGGTATATAACGGTTCTCTTGACGTTTTTGATATGGGCCGTGACATAGCGGTAGATTCGGAAGGAAACGTCCTCGTAACGGGCGTATGCAATAGGGGTACGGGGCTATCCAATGTCCTAACAATAAAATATGACAATAACGGCACGGTGTTATGGGAGGATATCTACTCCGGTACAACCATAACATCGGTTAATAGTGGGTATTTCGTGCTTTGTGATACGTCGTGTAATGTTTACGTAGTAGCTTTAACAAGCTTGTCCGGTACCAACTTTGCCCTGCTGGTCAGGAAGTTTGACCCGGCTGGGACAGAGTTATGGTTGGAGGAATACGACCCTGAGTTGGATATGTGGCAAAATTATTTGGACGCTACTATAGATGATATTGGTAATACCTATATATTACTGAACCTAAGTGACGTTGGGAATTATAGCCCTACTGTCTTGAAGTACTGTCCTACCGGTGGGGCTCCTATCTGGATTTGGAACGGTTTCGACAATTTGGCCTCGGGCGAATACGAGCAGGGAGAAACGATATCCCTGTCCGATAACGGATTATTCATCGCTGGCTATTTTAAACGTGCTGCCTTCGCTTATACCGATATCAAAGTTACAAAACTGGATACAGACGATGGGAGCGAAGATTGGGCGACATTGTACAACGGTCCGGAAAACCGATCCGATCGTCCCCACGCTATTCACGCAGATAACGAGGGGAACGTTTACATAGGAGGAAGAGCGAATTCAGCGGAAGAACTACCGTTCGACGAGGACGATGCTGTTTTAATAAGAATGGACAGTTATACCGGCGGCATTTTGGCATCGGCGATTTTCGATAATAATAATTTGTGGGATGCTTTCGGGAATGTCGGTGTAGATGACGCCGGTGAAATCTATGCAACAGGCGGTACTACTACACAGTATTCGAACGGGCAGGATCGATTAATCGTAAAATACGTTAATACTGAAATGGGGGATCTCTTCATATCGAACGAGCCCGCTTTATTCACACTTTCCCCAGTACACCCTAACCCGACCTCGGGTTACGCCAACATCGACTTCGCCCTAACGCACACTGAGAACGTAACCCTCGAAATCTACGACATAAATGGCCGCTGCGTCGCGACTCCGGTGGACGGCGAGATGCATGAAGGTATTCATTCGGTTTCGATAGACGCATCATCGCTGCCGGCCGGCGTCTACTTCTACAGTTTCTCAGCACAGGGAGAAAATTGCGTAAGAAAGATGATTGTTCTCGAATGAAGGATACGTTGAGCTTCATTTACACTGAAGTATGTATCCCCCAGGAATTGCTGCATGGAAGCCATCTGGTATTTATCCGCCTGACATAGTAGACAGTTTTACATTCGTACCAGTCCAGTGTAATTCCATTGACAGTTATCATGACTGTTGAACAGGCGGGAACGTAATCCGTTCCCGCCCGTTATTCGATTATCCTCCGTGTTTCTTGACAAGCTCGATTATATCGGTGAAATCCACACCGAGTTCCATGAGCTTGACGACAGTCGGAACAACATCATTTGTCCACCCTCTGCGCTTGTATACCGCATCCAGCAGATGTTCGTACTGTGCTTCTCGATGGTTACGCGTAAGGGCAATCTTTTCTTCGGAGGACATCCGGAGAGATCAATGTTCACGTTTTCTCAAAGTTGAGTGTCATACCTTTCATGACGTGATTCGTATTCCTCGATTGTGACAGATAACGCTATCGCCATGTCAGAATGCCATGATGTGCTCGCGGATACTATCGCTACGGTTACAAAAAATGTTGAAACTTCTTCAGGGACATTATGTCATGCTTATGGACATCGTGTGCTATACTGTCAAACCGCACAGCAGATAGCTTCTTGGCCGCAGGTTCAGAAATAACAAGGGCGTCTTTCCAATTCAAACCTTTGTACGGCATGTGAACCATCCGCAGGTTTGCGCCTAGTGCTATAGCGCTTTTGTGAATCTGACGCGTTTAGGTGCTAATATCACGCTGTAAGGGTTTTCAGCAGCTCAACGAACCTTGTGTGAGCCAGTCCCGTAAACAGGTTCTAAATGTCAATTAACCGTTACCTTGATAGGAAGAAACGGCACTGCCGAAGCAGTGCCGCTTTCCGTAAACCGAACCGAAGATCAGTCGAGCAGAATCAGTCTTATCGTTTCCTGAATTCCGGCGTATTCCAATCTGATTGCATAGAAGCCAGACGGCAGATCTTTGTCGAAGAGTTCCACCATTCTCACTGCGTTGGGCTGCAACTCGATTGTTTCCTTTGCCACAAGCCTTCCGTCAAGTGAATACAATGCTCCTGTAAGCACATGAAGGTTCGGTGTTGTGTTGGTGATGCTTGCGGTGATCCTACCGTTGACCGGATTCTCGAATGAAACAGAAAGAACTCCGGTACCGGTTGTGGTACGTGTTTCGGTACTGTTGTTGCTTTCGTCACACTCTGCGACTCTGTTGTCCGGATCGACGACGAAGACCACACCCTCGGCCGAATGCGCAGGTAGACTGAAGATGACATCCTGGTATCCATCGACCAGAATCATCTGCTCGCTGGCGACCTCGCAATTGTTCACGTAGGCTTTTACCAGGAAAGTACTCACAGCCGTATCGAAAGCCCGTTCACGCTGGACTGTTGATGCTTCCGCGGTTTCGCAAATCATGCAGCATTCCATAGCGGATTCGGCCAATACCGCTTCCTGACAATTATCGTCTGTACCTGTGACTTCCACTGTCACAGTGAAGCTAACGGAGTTGTCAATGTCGATGGAAGCGTTCTCGCACTGCTCGATCGAATAAATGCTGAGGTCAGGTCCTGAATCCAACACGGTGAAGTTAAAGAATCCGGTACGCTGGTTGTCATGCTGGAGGACAGGCCACTCGGCACTGCCTGGAGATGCGTCGAGATCGAGTATTCTCAACTGGCCGGAGTTGTCCATAATCATCATTTCCAGGTTCGAATTTCCCTTGTAGTCACCGATTAAGGGAGCAGCGAAGACCTGGTCCATGCTGTACATGGGCAGACCCGGGATCAGATGGAAGGATGGAGACGCAGTGAAACCGTAGTTTCGAGTCGAGTAGCCGATGCCTATGCATATATCGCTATTTAGTCTTCCATTAACCACTGTCGGTGTGATGTTCTGGTCGAAGTTCATGAAGATCGGGTCCAGTTCCATCTCCGGCGAGCTGCTGATTTCCGTGAGATTCAGTCTCCAGACCTTCACCCTGTCCGAGAGGCAGCAGACCAGATCAGGAATCAGATCTCCGTTGATCCTGGCGAATGCTGGTCCTCCGCCGAACTGATCACTGTAGTTGAATCTACTCAGGCTTTCCTCAGGCGTTAAACTCACCTGGAATGGATGCATACTGAGATCGACAAGGAACAGACGTCTCTTCTCCAAGTCCGATCCGCTCTGGTGCCAGGCCAGAACTCCAGCCACGTAGGTCTTTCCACCGTGTTTAGCTGATGCAAGCGTTGTCCTAACGTTGTAGTTCTCATCGCGTGTGAGCTGAACCGAGGTGCATGTGGCTGATGGAACCAAATCGTAGATGTAGAGAGTTGGCTTTGCGGAAGAGTTGTTAGTGGCTACAGCCATCTCCTGGTTGCCGTCAGAGTCGAAATCCCCGATGGAGACCGGTGGTGTGTAGGAGAGATGGTTGTTCCCGTAGGCGAAGACCTGCGGGCCGCCGGTGAAGAGCTCTCCCCAGCTGTCACTATCGGACTCGTACCTCCATACGTGGAACCAGGTTGTGCCGGGAGAAGAGTAGAAGACCGTTGATGTTACCAGCGCAATCTCAAGATAACCATTGTCTGCCTGGACGAGTACCGGAATACCTATGCATTCACGCAGGGTCTGTCCCGGATCGGAGGTCTCGATCTCGTAGGCGAGGCTCATCGATCCATGACCGTCGTTCTCGAAGATGATCACGTAGACTTTGCCTGGAACGGATTCACTGATGGCGCCGGCGACCAGGTCCGTGTCACCATCATTGTCCACGTCTCCAGCCGCACAGCCTGTGAAGGAGTATTCGGCATAAAAGGTTGATGTTGGAAGACCGTTGCTGCTCAAGTCCCATCTGTAAAAATAACCGTTTGAAGTGACTGCATACATGCAGTCATCGAATACGACAGGTCCTGCACAGGTGCCGTTCATCTGCGTCGATGCGAGTATTTCAAGGCATGTCACTTCGCTGGTCTCAACGTAGTCACTCTCTCTGCCCAGCTCGTCTATTCCTGTTACGCGGATGACGTATTCCTTGGCGGGGTCCAGTTGGTCGATGATCGCGTTCTCCGTGGGAACAGGGCTCCACTGGAGCATGTTCCAACTGCCGATGGAACCGGTATACCTGTAACGGACAAAGAACTCATTGGTTGCCGAGGAGGCGTTCCACTCCATGACCAGAGTGCTGTCAGTAGCAGCGTGAAGGGCCAGATCGGTGGGAGCTGCAGGGGTGCTGCTGGACAGTATTCCCTCAAGATCGACTGTGACAGACTGGTACATATTACCCCAGGCATCTGTCAGGGTCAGATCGAAGGTGCATCCGGTCAGATGCGGATCTGCCCAGGGATTACTCACAGGAATATCAACCATTCTTACGAGCAACGGATCGGTCAGCTCGATGCCCGATCCACCCTGAATTCCGGTGATGCTCTCAGACAGGTCGCCTGTGACAATGAATCCTGGAACAGGATAGAAATTCTCCGCTGTGAGCGTAAGGTTCGATATGTTGCCCCGTCCGGTGTTCGCCATCACGATTCGGTCGACGTGTATCGATAACTGGGTATTGCCGGCTTCGTGAACGGCTTCCAGTTCGTACACCGGCATAACAACTTCACCGCTGTAGACGTCCAGCACCCATTCGGATGTCCAGTCATCCCAGCCGCAGCTGTGCTGTACCGAGAGAAGAACAGGATCAAGATTGGCGGGATTGTCCTCCAGCTCGATCTGGAAAGCGTTGTCAGAGAGAACTGAGAATCCCGCTGGTACGGAACCCACGGAACAGTTTCCGTCGAGTATCGCTATCCTGCTGTCGCTGCAGGACAGGGTTGCGTCCACGTTTGTTGCACCGGTGAGACCCGTGTTCAGAGTGGTCAGATCAAGGTATACCGTCTCGCCCGGATTCAGCTCTCCTTCGTCACCGTCATCGACAGCAAGATCGTTAAGATCGAGCATTACGCCGGTACTCTGGACGATGGATACAATAGCTTCGTCAGGGATGTAGTTTACGACCTCGTTGCCCGATCCGTCTCTCTTCACGGCAGTGACATAGAGGTTACCGGGTGCCAGTGCGGTGAGGTCCGTGAATGTCACGCAGCCCATCAGGTCCGTTGTCGCTTCGGTGTATATCTCACCCTCCTTATAGACACACACAAGTGCGTTTCGAACGGGAGTGCCCGAGCAGGACACCGTCGCGGAGAGATTAAAGGTTCCCGCGTTCTGATTGATCAGGGGTGTGGAGACGGAGAGCTGATCCGGATCATCCCTCCAGACGAACATAAAGGGATCTCCGAACAGATTGGCTACATAGGTGTTATAATCGCAATTCTCCGCATATGTGAAGGCTTCGCCAAGATACTTCATTTCGATACTGGACCCGGTCATGTACGGGTAGAGTCCGTCCATAAAGTATTCGACATCACTGTTGTATGGCTGCATGCGCGGCGATGAAACGATTGCGACAAAGGCATTGTCGTTATTGTCGGAAAGCACAGCCACTTCCGAGATACAGTCTGCATCCTCGAAATGCCCGCTAAGACACGCGACATGCCAGACTATCGATGCCGCACCGTAGTTAGCAAGCGCAAGCAAGTTGCTCTCGAAGAGCTGCTTCTCGTGCCATCCTGCGCCCATATTGTGAATACCGCTGTGGTCACCGTGGAGCAGTATGTTGTAACCGGAGTCGAGCTCGGCAAGGTAGTTGACCTTGCTCATGAGATCGTCGCCATGCCACTCGGGTATATGATTGTGTATAGGATTGTACAGCTGGTAGATCTCATCCAGAGACCCGCCTACGTTCAGGTGACCGGCAGCGAGGATGCCTGTGTAGATATCGTAGAAGTCGTCAGCAGGGCAGAACCCGTTATCGGAGTCAGACGCGGCGAAGAGCGCCCTGCGTCCGAATCCTGCCGGAGGACTGTATTCGTAGCTGTTAAGTTTCGATAGTAGCACGGAAACGTCAGATGCGTTATCCGCCGGCCACCGTCCGACCCATACTTCGAAGAAGAGATCGGAGGTTGGTGGTTTCCACTCTCCTGTGGATGAGTTTATCCAGTCGTATTCACTCATGTCACCGTAGTACTCGTCTTCAGGTATGTTCCTGTAATGGCCTGGATATTTCGTAATCCTTCTCGCCGGAACTACGTGGTCGTCGCCGCCGAGCAGTACTGCTTCGGTATCCCAGTAGTTGTAGCAGTCCCTTACGAAGTTCCGGATTCTCTCCTGAGTGTCCCGCCCGGGATACCCGCCTTCGTTCTCTATCCACTCGACCGTTCTAACTACAGTGACGATTCCCTGCTTTGTGCGAATCTTTGCCAGCTTTTCGAAATAGTTCAGCAATTCCTCGTTAGTGATGATCACCATCTTGACCGGATCGCTTCCCATGACCGGCCTCATGGTGATGTTCAAGGGTCCGCCGTCGTCGAAGGAGGCTTCCGGAATTGAGTATCCGTATCTTGCCATGTCCTCGCTATTGCAGACCAGCTTCTTTACGAACCGGTTACGGGACAGCTGGCCATCCCTGGTAATCCGCTGGGGAAAAGTGAGGTGGAAATCCGCAACCTCGAACGAGACCTGGCATATTCCGCCTGTGAGAACCTGGACTTCACCGCTGAGAGGTGAGAATCTGACGGGGAATACCCTGACGGAAGTCACGCCGAACCCCATGCAGCTTCCCTGATCTATCACCAATACCGGATTGGACGGGTATGCATTCCTGCTGTTGTAAATCGCTTCGTCAGGTGGAGTGAACAAATACTCCGAACTCAGATACGCCTGAGCAGGTTCGATCAGATATTTTCCATCAAGTGTTTCCCATACGGGATTCACGATTCTGATTTCATCTATCATTTGCCCTGGAGGAAGCATGAAGAACATTTGCCGGTACGGCATGGAAGGAGATCCCGGAGCTTCGGACTCAAGGCGGTACTCACAGGATGATAGTTCAAGACGATCGTATTCAACTCCCTCCAGCAAGATTTCCGTGATTGCCAGATCCTCGACCTGTGCGGTTGGATCGATCTGGATTCCAGCATATGCTGCTGTACTGAACATTACGAGCAGTACAGAAATGATGCAGAGCGCTCTGCTGTTTTCCGATTTCATATTATCCCTTCGTTTTGGATTTGAACACTGGCGCAGTTAAACAGGAGTAGTCAAAACTAAATCTAAAACACTGAATCAGTGATAATAAAGATGATATAGCAGATAACTCCAATCAACCGTATCATGAAGATATGAATTTACATAGATACCTCCAAATAGTTAAGTAATACCATCATTTCGGATAAGATTATATAACTAATTAACATCAGAAACTATGTCAATATACAAATGTGAACAAAAAGAATAAGTATACTTAAGGAATAGTAATACATATAATAAGTATATTGTTAGTAAGTACATGCGTAAATTCTACGTTGCGAATTGCTGCTAATATTTAATAGAACCATGCTTTCAGAGTAATAAGGAAAGAGAGTGTATCTGCAGTTGAAGAAATCAGTTAATTGTAATATAATCCGACTGAAATACTAGGAAGGGATTGATATGAAGACGGTAATCTACTGGTTCTCAGGCACAGGCAACTCGCTCCATGTGGCGAAAGCACTCCAGGAAGGTCTGGATGATGTTAAACTGATTCCTATAGCGCAAGCGCTCGATGGTGATTTGGAATCATCAAAGCGAGTTGGATTGGTGTTTCCTGTATATGCCTGGGGACCCCCTGCAATAGTGGCAAGATTCATCGAAAAGCTTCAATTCGACACGCCGGATTACATGTTTGCGGTTGCGACATACGGAGGCGCTCCAGGTTCAACAATGGCAATAACCAGTAAGATGCTTAAACGAAGGGGGCTGGTACTGAATGCAGGCTTCTCGGTGAAAATGGTCGAGAACTACCCGCCCATGGGAGGAGCCCCTGAAGAGAAGAAACAGGGTAAGATTAACGATGCCGCCGAGGCTGTGATAGCTCAGATCGTAGCATGGATACGGGAAAGCGCATGTGGCGACTTTGGAAAGAAAAACCTGTTCTTTTCCTTGATTGGTCGCATGGTCTATCCGATGTTCAGGAAAGCCCTGTCGCGGCAGTCAGGCAGCAAATTCTACGCGGATGAGAAATGCTCCTCATGTGGTATCTGTGTTGAGGTTTGTCCGGTGAAGAACGTACAGCTTCCGGAGGGCGAGAAACCCACCTGGGGTAATAGGTGTGAGCAATGTTTCGCATGCTTCCACTGGTGTCCAGAAAAGGCTGTTCAGACCGGCAGGAAGACCGTGGATATGGTCAGGTATCACCACCCGGGAACCTCACTTAAGGATCTGATGCTGCGACAGGAGCAGGAGATCGGTGGACAGGATGGCAATGTAACTTAAATGTGGTAATGAATGGAAGTGTAAAATGGAAGAGAAACTCATACCGGTTCTTCAGATGGATGACTTGGGAGTTATCGAGGCAGCCAGGGAACACCTTGAGGAGAACGGGTACAGGGTTGATGTACGCTTACTTTCGGACCTTCCGGAGAGTGAATTGCAGGACTGGATGACGCCCGAGAATGGTGATTACATGTTCTACATTGAGGAATCCAAATTTGAAACAGCAATGAATATGCTTGGGGATTTCTTCGGATACACTCCCGACGAAGAATAGTATTCGGTACGGTATTTCCATCCAGGGAATGTCATAATCCGTGATGACGGTAAGAATTTCGTCATTGACTGGACTAAGGTCTCAGTTTCGGATTTTCGTTTTGATCTGTCCCTGACCATGCTGCTTATGAGTGCATATATGGAGATGAAATGGCGTGATCCTGTACTCAACGAATACAGTGAACATTCCGGTTCACCGGTGGATTCAATCTGCAGTTCAGCGGATATCGTTATCCAACCATATACACTTTACAAATTGAAATCATATGGTGTAATGCAGTTCTAAAAGAACACACAAAGGATATCAGTAAATAGTCAGTCAGAACATATTGACACTTATTGAGAAAATTAACAATTTACATACTTATTAATTGATGGAGGCATTCTATGTACATAAGATTTCTGGCTGTACTGATCTTCGGTTCCTTTGTTGTTACATATGCGGATTCCGCAGTTCAGACCGATTGGTCCGGGGGCTCCGGAATCCTGGGACCGGTTACCGATTGGAACGACCAGTTTTATCTTGACGCTTGTATTGAATGGAGCAGCAGTGCAGGATCGATTACTCTTAAGAAACCTGCTGAGTATACGGTTGATGGAAATTTCGATGGTGCCTATTCCGTATTCTCAGAGGACATAGACGGTGACGGTGATATGGATATCATCGGTGCTGCTTCTAATTCAGATGACATAGTCTGGTGGGAGAATATCGATGGCTCGGGTACATCCTGGACCGGTCATACCGTTGCCGGAAACTTCGACGGCGCACGGTCTGTCTATTCGGCAGACATTAATGGTGACGGTGATATGGATATCATCGGTGCTGCTTCTATTGCCGATGATATCACCTGGTGGGAGAATATCGATGGCTCGGGCACCTCCTGGACGGAGTACACCCTATTCGGGGAATTCGATGGCGCCTGGTCCGTATGCTCCGGTGATATAGACGGTGACAGTGATATGGATATCATCGGCGCTGCCAAAACGGACAACGACATAATTTGGTGGGAGAATGAAGACGGCCTGGGCACATCCTGGGCTGAGCGTTTAGTTGATAAGGATTTCTGGGGTGTCTATTCAGTATATCTGGAGGATATTGACGGTGACGGTGACATGGATGTCCTGGGAGCTGCCTACGGTGGCTGCGACATCACATGGTGGGAGAATACCAACGGTTCAGGTACATCTTGGGCTAAGAATAACATAGAGGGGAACTTCTATGGTGCCATATCCGTATACTCGGAAGACATAGACGGTGATGGAGATATGGATGTTCTTGGCGCTGCTTTTAACGGCAACGAAATCACCTGGTGGGAGAATACTAACGGGTCAGGCACGTCCTGGGCTGAGCATAACATCGCTGTAAATTACGATGGGGCCAGATCCGTATACTCGGAGGACATGGACGGCGACGGCGATATGGATGTTCTCGGAGCTGCTCAATCCTTAGACGAAATCACCTGGTGGGAGAATACTAATGGGTCAGGCACGTCCTGGGCTGAGCATAACATCGCTGTAAACTTCAACGGGACCAAATGTGTATACTCGGAGGACATGGACGGCGACGGCGATATGGATGTTCTTGGCGCTGCTTTTAACGGCAACGAAATTACCTGGTGGGATCTTGCTGAATATTCATCAGGCGGCGAACTGGTATCCAGCATTTTGAATCTGGGTAATGAGCCGGACTGGGGAGCCATAGATTGGAGCGTTTACACTCCATCTGGAACTTCCGTATCATTTCTTGTCAGAGCATCGGACGACTACGCTAATATGGGGGACTGGTCTGATACCCTTTCAGCTCCCTGCAGTCTTGATGGTATCCTGAATAATTACGATAGTTATTTTCAGTACAAGGTACTTATTGAGACAGAACATCCGGAAACCTCTACCCCTTCTCTTCATGATGTTACGCTTTCATGGGATCCTCTTGGAATAGAGGGTGGTTTACATGTTTCAGGATACGCACTTCTTAATGCTGAACCGAACCCTTCGCATGGATATCTTAGCGTAGGCATTGCTGTTCCCGAGTATTCACAGGTAGAACTCTCCATCTACGATCTCACAGGACATCTTGTAATTACTCCCTCTCGAGTAGAGTACTCCCCCGGAGTACACCAGGTTCAGCTTGGTGAGTTCACTCCCGGCATTTACTTCTGCAGGATGATCTCGGGTGATTTTTCAGCGACACAGCGTCTGGTGGTGATAGAGTAGATATCAGAATTAGCGAAGTATTCAGTATGGAACCGGGACATCAGCTGACATCTTGATTTTTTAGTATCGTGAGTTCTTTACGGTATTGATAAAAATCAGTTATCAGCTATCGGGATTGGATTACATGGATCTTAATCAAGGTTTGACAATCGGTAATATGAAGAAGTATCGTTTTCTCCTGGTGAGACCATACTAAAAGAAATTCGGGATACTCAGGAAATTACTTTCTGTTGCTGCTGTTTCGCTTACAACAGGTTCGCTTCTTCGGGAATTCCGCAACTGACAAAACGATAAACGACAGGATAATTATGAAAACTCTTCTCATAAGCACTGTTCTTGTAATCGCTCTAGCTGCCGGCGCAGGTGAAATAATCGTTTCAATACCGATTAACGCTTCAGCAATAAACATCTCTGAGGCCGGCATCTACACGAGAATAACCGGCACGGGAATGGGGCTCATAAATAATATTGGTGAGCCAAGTCTTCCCGCCTATACAGAGACGATAGCTCTGCCAACAGGCTGCATGGCTACTGAGATTGAAATTATCAATGATGAATTCAATTGTGTAAGGGGACGGCACAATGTAATGCCGGAACAGACTCCGGTTCCATTTTCAGTTGAGTGGGATGTAGCTCCTGTTCAGCCGGATCCGGCAATTTACAATTCCAATTCTTTTTATCCCTCAAATTCCGTTGAGTTCGCAGGATCAAGTGTCATACTTGGAATTCCTGTTGCGTATGTGAAGGTATTTCCCGCAAGATGGAACCCCATAAGCAGGACGGTTGACATTCTTACCGATCTGAAACTGAGAGTTACTTACGAAAGCAGTCCTGAGGCATCTACTGTTTCCAGGAGGAGTATACAGAGCGAACTTCGTTCACAGGAGATAATCAGGAATACGGTGGCAAACCCGGAGGGAGTATCCTGTTCGGGTGCAGCAATCGTTGATTCAAAGGATCTGACATACGGTGAGTACGTAATCATTACAATCGATGCTTACGAAAGTTACGCTCAGGAACTGGCGGACTGGAAAACTTCAAAGGGCGTACCGGCCAATGTTTATACGACAACCTGGATTAATAATAACTACAGCTGCTATGATCTGCAGCAGGAAATCCGAGCTTTCCTTACAGACTGCCGCGATGAAGGAGTTGAATACGTTCTCATCTATGGTGATGACAATGTAGTAACTGGCAGGGATGTTCTGATAACCCTCGGTACTGTTGAAGAGTATCCGCCCGTTGATCTCTACTGGTCCGATATCAACGATATGATTCCCGGAGCTGACCTGTGGGACAGCAATAATAACCATATCTGGGGTGAGTTCGAGGATGATAACGTCGACTATCATCCGGATCTCTGGACGGGAAGGGCAAGTGTTAATTCGACCGATGAGTGTACGATATTCAACGAAAAGGTTTTCGTTTACGAAGGTGTCTCATCTACCGATTATTTTGAAAGTTCAGAAATTGAAGAGAGGATCGGATACACAACTGAAATGCTGTGGCCGGGTTGTTACGGTTCCGCCGGTGCAGAGCTAATATCTCCCTATGTCCCATCAGAATGGGAAGAGGAGAAGTGTTACGATTCAAACGCAAACAACAGCTTCGCGATAACGGACAGTATGCTCAATGCCGGGCCTCATCATGTATACCATGCAAGCCATGGCGGACCTACGGGATTTTCGCTTCCCGGAGGGTCTTATTCTGTAAGCGATTTCAAGAATCTTACCAATATCTCAAGCGGAGGTCTTCCGGCGATCTGGAATTCCATATCATGTCTTATCGGGCATCTGGATTTATACGAATGCATGGGTGACGCATGGAACAATTCACCCGAAGGCGGTGGATTCGGTGCATTCAATGCAAGGTACGGTTTGGGCAATCCCGGCAACCCTGGATATGGCGTAAGCGAAGTGCTGAGCAGGTATTTTTACGATGTAATGTGGAACGATGATCTGTACATACTCGGCGTAGCCCATGCAATGGGTAACGATGCTATGTGCTGGCCCAATGGTGAGGCCGAAGACTGGTGCGTGAAGGGATACAACCTTTTTGGAGATCCGGAGCTTCCCATGTGGTCGCGCGATGTATCCATCCTTGAAGCTGTCCATACTACGAGTATTTCCGGAGCAACAAACCTGACTGTTGCCGTATCTTCGGGCGGAAGCCCTGTCAGCGGAGCCAGAATCTGTCTTCAGAAGGGTGATTGGCAAACTGGAGATATTTACGAGGTTGATACCGCGAATTCTGCGGGAGAGTGTACTTTCTATGTCAATCCATCCTCTACAGGCACAATATCAGTTGTAGCCTGGGCGAGGGATTGTGTCTCCTACCAGGGAACAATCACAGTTACGGGGACGGGATTTGAGGGTGGGGATCTTCAGGAATACATCAACGGTATCAACGCTGTATATCCCAGCCCTGCGATAAACAGTGTTACCATACCCTTCAGTATTGCGACTGACGGCATGACGAGAATAGATGTATACGATATATCCGGAAGAGTTGCGGCAACCATTGAGGCGGATGAAATGACCGCGGGTGAGCACAGCGTCCAATGGGAACTTGCAGATACCGATGGAAATCCCGTTCCTGCGGGAGTTTACTGTGTAAGGATCTCAACGCCGGAATGGACGGGTACGAGTAACATGGTGGTTGTCAGGTAGAGAAACCGGTTTGTTCTTAAAGTAAGAGTTGGATATCTGAATATACAGAATTCCTCTACTGCATCACTGAGATAGTCCCATCAGCGTAATTGACTATGTATACTGCGGTTCCCGTTGGAAGCGAACATATACTGGAAGGATTTCTGCCAACATCTATGGCTCTTACCACTTGGTTGTCAGAGGCGCGAATCAGGGATATCGTGTCATCGGTACTGTCTGCGACGTAAATACACTCACCGGAGGGGTGTGAATGGATACCCCATGGTCCATTACCAACATCCACGGTTTCCATAACTGAATTGTCGGAGGTACGGATAATCGCGGCAAGATCGTTGCCGTAATTGGATACGTACACGTACTCTCCTGATGGGAGTGTGCATATACCTATAGGATTTGTAAACATGTTGATGGTTTTCACCACTGAATTGTCTGAAGTACGGATTACTGAAACGCTGTTTGAACTCCAATTCGTAACGTACAGGTATTCCCCTGATGGAAGGGAACAGATGCGATAAGGGTTCGTTCCCGCATCTACAGTTTCAATCACCGAGTTATCGGATGTACGAATTACTGAAACATTATTGTCATCACGATTTGTAACGTAAACGTATTCACCCGATGGAAGTGTGCATATTCCGACAGGTCGAGTTCCAACATCGATGGTTGCTACAATTGCGTTGTCCGAAGTCCGGATGACTGAAACGTTGTCTGAGCCCCAGTTTGTAACGTATACGTAAGAACCGGATGGAAGAGCGCAGATCCCATAGGGTTTTTCTCCAACATTTATTGTCGCTGTAACTGAATTGTCGGATGTGCGTATAACAGATACGTTATCATCACCTCGATTCGTTACATAGATGTAGTTACCCGAAGGAAGTGAAGTAATGCCCCATGGGTCATTACCTACATCTATTGTCGCTACGACATCGTCCGGTATATCCATTGTGGTATTCACAGAAATCTCATTGCTCCAGCTGGAGCGATCCTCAGTATTTGTTGTAAGCATCGCATAGTGATAAAGCGTGGAGAAGGTTACTGTGGTATCCGTATAAGCGGTATCCAATGACCAGGAAAGATCACATACAATATCTGCAAGTGTGGAATCATCTTCAATATTCGGTGTCAACGATCTGTACAGCCTGTAGGACTCGAAGTTCGGATTGGGGCACGTAGTCCAGGATAGATCGACATTATACCAGGTAACATCTTCCACCGACAGAACGGAGGGTGTCGGGGAATCAATTACCGGTGTAGTTATGGACACCTCGTTGCTCCATACGCCGTTGCCGTCTGAATCAGCGGTTTTAAGAACGTAGAAGTACTGTGTTTCCCAGATAATGTCCGAATCTACATACAATGTTGTGTTGGGTGAAGTGATTTCACATACAACGTCTGCTGATGAAGGATCGGATGATATGTCGGAAGATTCTGACCTGTAAAGGATATAGCTGCTGAACGCATGATCGGAACAGACGCTCCAGAAAGCTGTTACTAAACAGTTGCTCTTCTGACCCGTTGAATTCTGCCCTGTAAATGAAAGAACTGGCGCTGCGGCATGTTCCTGTGTATTACCTGCGCCGGATTTACAGGCCTGACCCGTAAAGTTTACTGACAGAGTGGAAGGAGAGATGTCTGATCCGGAAGGACCCGTATTGTCTCCGCAGGTTGAGAGGAGAACAATCCCGATGCTCAGGGCAATAGTAATTACATTTTTCATAGTAGTGTTTCTATCTTGGGAAATATTTTTATGATAACAACAGAATAATTGCAGTGAATCGTAAGTGTGTCAAGCTGCGAATTAATGATACAGCCTTTCAACAGCTATGATAATGCCTTCAATATTTTAAATGCATTCAATCAGACCGATTCTTTTGGAGAAAATGGAGAATTGAATATATTCATTAATGATGTGTGATTATTTGAAATTTTATTTGAGTGTAAACAAAGGAACTTAATTATTTACTCTTATATAGATGATTGAATACGTATGGGGTTATTTGCATCCTTAGCAAAATGAGAGGAAGTGCGGAATGCATTTCAAATATCTAATAGTAGCGACAGTTCTTTTCACATACGCTTTTGGCGCGAATTCCATAGAACAGACTGACTGGTTCAGTGGTCCGGGAGTTCCGGGTCCGGTAACTTCATGGGAGGATCGCTTCGACACATCTATCCATATCGACTATTCAAACGCCGGTGAACTGCTTCTTCAGCAGACTCCACTAGAATATTCAGAATATTCTCCGAAGGGATACGAGAGTATAGGAACTCTTATTTCCAGTATCCTTGAGATGTCAACAGATTCGCGTGATGATTCATTCTGGGGGAATATCTTCTGGGACGCGGGTCTGCCTTCAGGCACTGAAGTAACGTTCAGAGTAAGGGGGTCCGATGACCCTGGCAACATGGGATCCTGGTCAAATCCGATAACGGAATGGGGCAGGAACCTTGATGATATCCTGGATGAGGAATTTGCGTACTTCCAGTACGAAGCTACTCTGGCAACAAGTAACACATCGATTACTCCTGAGTTATTCTATGTCATAATAACATCTGAAGTTGATTCCGGTGGTTTCTGGGTGCCGGGAACAAGCGGAACAACTGAATTTCTGAACGATGTGTGTTTCGTTGATTCCCTTCACGGATGGGCAGTAGGAAACAACGGTCTTATTCTTGTAACCTATAATGGCGGTGTAAGCTGGGATTCTCAGATAAGCAATACAATAGAGAATTTGAACAGTGTTTCCTTTGTAGATCAATTGCACGGATGGGTAGCGGGAGCAGGCGGAACGATTCTATACACGGAAAACGGGGGAGATGTCTGGAATTTGCAGACAAGCGGCGTAACAACAGAATTGAATGGTATTTCTTTTGTTGATTTGAACTACGGCTGGGCTGTTGGAGCGGGAGAGCTGATTCTTGCCACTACCGATGGCGGTTTTTCACCATGGACACAGCAGCACAGCGGCTCAACTGATCTGAATGGAGTTCACTGCGCTGATGATTATATGACTGTTACTGCGGTAGGCGATGGGGGACTGATTCTGGGAACTTTCGATGCCGGCGGCAACTGGAATCCCCAGACAAGCGGTGTAACACAGAATTTGAACGATGTCTTCATGTCAACTCCGAATATCTGTCATGCGGTCGGGAATAACGGCACGATAATCAACTCGAGTAATTCGGGACAGGCATGGGCACCACAGGTCAGCGGCACGCTTTCCGATCTTCTATCTGTTAATTTCGTAAATGTTTACACAGGATGGGCGGTAGGAACGCTTGGAACGATTCTCTACTCCGAAAGAGGGGGAGAGGAGTGGTTACTGCAGCCGGGAAGCAGAACTTTGGAAACCCTTCTCGGTGTAAACGGCACAAATCGTGATAATGCCGTTTCTACAGGAACCAACGGCGTAATCATGCTGTACAATTCAACAACCGGTATTGAGGATAATCCTCCTGAGCGCTGCGATGATATGGACATCATACTGTCTCCGAATCCTTTCAGGTCGTTAACTGAGATAAGCTATACCTTACAGGTTTCTTCGGATATCGAAATAACGGTGCTTGATATTTCAGGGAGGATAGTCAATAGAGTATTCTCCGGAGAAAGAGAGTCGGGCAGCCACAGTGTTGAGTTCAGCGGAAGGAATCAGTCAGGCGACTTGCTTCCGTCCGGTGTGTACCTGTGCGTATTGCGTTCCGAAAACAGAACGGTCTCAAGTCCCATGATTCTGCTTCGCTGAGCTTACAAATTAATGGAGGGCTGATTTTTCAATCAGCTCTCCTTCAGTCCTTCAGTAAATTGATTCTTTCAAGGTATGAGTACTTTGGATCACTTTCGTAAAGCAACCAGTATTTTTCAAGTGCTCTTTTCCTGTTATCGTCATCATGCAGTATTCTGTGAAGCTCGAAGTGCAGTTCCGCTTTTTGCTCATCTGTACTGAATGATGCAAGCATATTTTCCAGGTTCCTGACCGCTTCATCCGAATCCTTCTCTGAAATGATCAGATTTCTAAGAAAACTGCTACTGAATAACAGTTCATTATCACCGGTTTCTTCAGCGAGTTGATGAGCTTTCATATTTAATTTGCCGGCATCTTCGTACCTTTTCTGCCGGTAATAGAGATCAGCCTTTTCAAAAACGCTATCGAAATATTCTTTTTTCTGTTCTGTTTCATCAATTAAGCTGATAGATTTATCGTAGCATTCTTCGGCCTTCTCATATCTGTTAAGCAGCTTGTAGAGATTACCCAGTTTTGTGATATGAGTTGTTAGAATGGAATTATTGCCAAGTATTTCGTCTATTGAAATGCTTCTTGTAAAAATCTCTTCAGCTACTTCAAGCTGTCCGGTGTTGATATAGAGGTGTCCAATGTTCCAGAGAGTCTTCGCGATTGTAGATTTGTCACCCAGTTCCTCCGCCAGTTTCAGGGATCTCCTGTAGAAATCTATTGCTTTTTCGTAGTTGCCCTTTCGGACGAATACAATGCCCATGTTCCCATAAACCAGGCATATACCAGCCTTATGACCGAGTTCCCTTTCAATGGTCAGCTCTTTTTCAAGGCATTCCATTGTCATTGAGTAATTTTCCTCGCTGCTGTAGGCTATTCCAAGGTTCCCCAGAGCTTTTGCTTCTTCTCTTCTGTCACCGGATTCGATTGCCAGTTCAAGATGTTTCTTGAAATGCTCCATAGCCTTGTCTGAATTTCTTCTGGTGAATTCCAGTACACCCATGTTAGCGTGTGCGAGTGAGGTCTCCTTTAAGTTCGATTCACTGAGTGAAATATCAAGTTGCTCTTCATAGCATTTCATTGCCTCATCAGAATTTCCTTTATGCCAGTGGACAACACCTATACTCCCGAGAACCTTCGTGATACCATTCTGATCGCCAATATTCGTAAACAGAGAAAGCGATAATGTTAAAAGATCAAGAGACTCATCGTTCGTGCCCTTTCTGGAAAGTTGCTTTCCAAGCTGATATTGTGCTTCGGCAATTGCAGGCATGTCATTAATTCTCAGTGCGAGTTCAAGAATAGTTCTTCGAGTATTTTCAGCTCTGTCCCATTCGCCCGAAATCTGCAATACAGCGGCCTGGTTCGAAAGTATGCTTATGTACTTCAGCACAGACTCGATAACAGGAATGTCTTCAAAACCCGGAGCGTCGACAGATTTGAATATTACGCAGCTTTCCGTCATGAAGACATCTTCGGTCCAGGAATAGAAAGTATTCAGTTTGTCGTACATTTCTATCGCGTCATAATTCCTGTAGTTATCCCTTGCATAGTTGGCCGCAAGCTCATGATAGAGAATCGCCTCTTTGAACATCTTCGCGTTTTCGTAATGATGTGCCAGGCTGATGTACTGGTCTTTGTCATCCGGGTAGAGCTTAAGTACAGCTTTGGCAGCTTTACTGTGAAGCTTTCGCAGATGACCTCTCAGCTGCATGTCGTAAGAAGCGTCGCGGAGAAGAGGATGTCTGAATGTATACAGGCTGCCCGCGGGAGAAGAAGTCCAGATTATCTCCTTTTCCCCAGCGGTTAATAAACCTGATATATCTTTGCGATCCTGCATCTCTGAAAGTATCAGAGTATCGAATTCCTGACCCAGTATCGATGCGCATTGCACCAGCTCTCTGAGTTCTTCGGGGAGCCTGTCAAGCCGTGCGATAAGGACTGTTTTTATTCCAGACGGTATTTCTTGATCTTTCCGTACAAGGCTGCTCGTACCGTTTTCAAAACCAATATGTCCATTCTCAATCAGATAAAGGCAGAACTGCTCTATATAGAACGGATTGCCTTCCGTTCGGGACATTACGAAAGAACTGAGTTCCTTTTCCGGCGGGTATTCGAGGAGATCGATAATAAGTTCGAGCGATGATTCATCTGAAAGAACATCAAGTACAATTTCGTGTTTTGGAATAGCATCCTCCAAGCTGAGTGCGGGTTTTGATCCGTCATCGTTTAACCTGCTTGACACCATGATAATAAGAGGGTAGTTCTTCATATTCCTCGAAAGAAATTCAAAGGCTTTACCGGAATCTCGATCAAGCCACTGCAGGTCTTCGAGAAGGATAATTGTAGGGCGCAGTAATGAAAATGCGATGAACAGCTCATTTATAGCGTAAAGCGTATTCTCGAAACGTCCCATAGCGTCAAGTGTTTCGTAGAAAGACCCTCCCCAGTGGAAGCCTAGCATCGCTCCGATAACTGAATGCAGATTTTCAAGAGCATCCACGACGTTATCGGATGATTTCGTATCCTCGATTTCAAGAACATCCTCGATAAGGTTTTCCCAGACTTCCTCAAAATCAATTTTGTTGTCTATATGCGATTGAGAGTCTTCCTGATTGAAATACTTCTTCAGAAAGCCGATGAAGGGATTAAGGCTTTTCCTGAGAACATCATCGGTTTTAATTGTTATCGTTCTGCATGAATCTGATAACTCTTTTGACAGTTCGAAAAGCAATCTTGATTTTCCCATTCCCGGATCACCGTATATGTATAGAATTCCTCCCGATCGTTTTTCTTCCAGGAGTGATGTGCAGAATAACTGAGCCTTCTCCAGTTCACCGCTTCTTCCAACGAATTTATCACTGAACGGGTTTCTGTTTATTCCTCTTCTTCCGCCGACAAGTTCGAGAACGCTGACTGCCTGCGTCTTGCCTTTGAGAATAAGGGGGGGGAGCGAGATGGTCTGATATTCGATTTCAAGATCCTGAAGAACATCATCAGACACTAAGATCTGATTCCACTGAGCTTTGCTCATAATTCTCGCCGCCGTATTAGCGACATCCCCGATTGCTGTATAAGTACATCTGAGTTTTGATCCTATAACTCCCGTATACGCGATGCCCTTTGACATCCCCGCTCTGATATCCCAGCGCGTATCTTCGCGAATTGACAGAATAAATTCCAGCGCCCTTTCAACATTATTCTCGTATGTTACCGGAGCTCCGAAAAGCACAAGCGCTGAAGCACCTTTGTCCTCGAAGAATAATCCATTGAAATACCCGCCAAATCCTGCTGCCGCATTCAATACCATACTTGCGAATTCATTCAGTTCCCTGAAGATGTTCATTTCACGGAAAGAGATGAAGATCGGTACTATCTCGCGGAATTCACCTGTTATTTCATTGATTCCAAGTACTTTCTGGTGAGTAAACCGGCTTGCTATCCTGGTTCTGATATCGGTGAATTTCGGAATACTATCCGGGATGTCCTGAAAATACTCGCTGGATACAGGTTTTAACGGAATGTTGGGATTATCGACGAATACGGCCTCACCGGGAGAGCATGAATCGGTAGCTTCAGCGGAATTGCTTATGGCTTTGCCCCTGAAGAAGAACGTTTTCTTTCGGGCTTTTCCCACGATTCCCCACAGAACTGACCCCTGAGAAACACCCAAGCGCGCGCTGATGAAGAAATCTCCGAATTGAGTCTTTCTGGATTCATCACTGAACTGACTTTGAATTATGCGGACAAGAGGTTCTATTTCGTCAGGTGATTTTGAAGGAAATATCGCGCTTATGGCATCTCCGGGAAAACTGGATATGAACCCGCCGAAAGAATAGATTTTTGAAATTATAGGCTGAAAAGTATCATTAAGCACTGAAGAAAGGACTTCTGAGCCGACTTTGCCATGTTTGTAGAGCTTTTCAGCCATTGGTGTAAAACCGGAAATATCAATGAAGATCGCTGTTGCTGCAATTTCACCCTGGCGTATTCTGTCTATAACCTGCGATTGAATGAATCGAGGAATCACATTGAGCAAGGAATTCTCCCATCAGCAAAGACAGCAGTGCATTATTCAATATAGAATCGTAAATATAATATCTTCTGATTATTTAGTGAAAGTAATCTCCCCCGGTGTAAGCTGTTTGCTCCGGAGTACGGATATTATCGAGCATCGTTGGAAATTGCCTTATACTGTTACAAGACACCATACGTTGTTTTGTACAAGTATGCAGATACCAGGACAAATCAGTGTTATCGGCATCAAAACATGATCGTATCCTTGTGTTTCCTGCGTTCCCCGCGAAAGATACACATCAAGAATATCAGCGCCTCACAGAATCTTGCGATCTTCATCGATATTTCCCGGTTTTCCCATAGCGGAAATCATGGCCAGGGTTTCTGAGCTTAAGTCGTCAGGAAGAAGAATTTACAGCATGGCTCAGGCTGCTGGATAAATACTGAGACCTAATCTGAGCGATTTATAGAAGTACCCCGCACTTGACACAGGGCTTAAGTTGTTAGTATATTAGAGCTTGCAAAAATTCTAGTAACAAAACAACTGTCACCCAGAAAGTGAAAGGTACTTCATGTCTAATATCGCAAAAACTCAGCGTTCTGCAAGTCTCAGGATTAAAAGAATCGAAGTTACAAATGACAAACTGACAAGCAGAGCGGGCCTGTCTCCATTCGTACGATACCTGGACAGCATAGATATTTTCCCCTCCTTAGAAAAACTTTTCGGTTCAATCAGAAAGAACAGGAAGGGTCAGAAGATATCCTCGATCTTCAAGCAGATTATCTGCTTTCTGGCTGACGGAACGAGTTCCCACATCTCGTACTTCGATAATTTGAAGAATGATGAGGGCTATGCTGGCGGGATTGAAGCTGCAGCAACCGAAATGCTGTCCTCGCACTCGGTAAAAAGATTCTTCAGGAAGTTCTCACCCCTTCACTACTTCATGTTCAGAAGGCTTTTGCAGAAGTTGTTCATATGGCGTCTCAATCTTGAAAAGCCTTCTGTAATCATTCTTGGAGTGGATACCATGGTAATGGATAATGACGATGCTGTTCTGCGTCATGGAGTACAGCCGACTTACATAAAGAAGAAGGGGTTCCAGCCCCTCCAGCTGAATTGGCTGGGTTACTTTGTGGACGCAG
>JAIORS010000142.1 GCA_021108005.1 Candidatus Aegiribacteria sp. | reverse complement strand
GTTCAGCGCATTTACTTTTCAGTCAGTACAAGTTCCAAGGGTATTTTCATCAATTCAAAATGCTGGTCGAGAGAATAGATTTCACAGTGATTCTGAAGTGCATTCTGTGCGATGATCAGGTCGGGTATACCAATGCCGTTTATTCCTCTTCTCAGGCATTTGTGCTGGAAGTCAATGATCTGTTCCCAATCAATCTTCAAATTCAACCGTTCAACGAAGTTCAACAAGTCGATCAGATTGTATTGATTCTTAATTCTCAAAAACGGGATCAGTTCAGCCAGGATCAGATCGTTAATGACGAGAATGTTCTCATCAATCAGGAAATCCAACTTGTCCGAGTTGCCTCCGCCCCTGAAATAGTCAATCCAGACCGAAGAATCGACTAAAACCTGCATTCACGATTCCGGACGCTGTCCATATCAATATTCAGGTCTATTTTACCTTTGTATTTCTTCAGACCAGAGATAGTATACTTACGAATCAGTTCTTCCAAGGCTGTTATGATCACTTTGGTTTTCGTCTCGATATGGGTTGTTCGCATTGCTTTGGTCAGTAACTCTTCGGGTAAGTTTAATGTAGTTCTCATTTTGGCACCTCCGTATGCATTATATTAGCAATCTATGCATACGTTGTCAAGAATTGACTGCAATTTCGCTGAACGCTCTGCATAACCAGAACAGTATTCACAAGCCAAGAATGTTGCCACTGTTTCTGGTTGATGCAGTTGTCGAAGCTGCTGTTTTTCAGGAAGTCTGAAACTGCAAATTAGATAGTTCTTCTTTTGTAGCTCGTTTAGATATTCTGAGGAATTCAATCCCAACAACATTTTCATTTTCATCAAAATCCAGAACTACACCTGGCCGAACCTCTTCAGATTCTACAATAGTGCTGTCATCCAAACGGAAGTACAATGCATCACTTTCCTTATCGATTTTTATCCTCATTATATCACCTCAATCTCCGGTCAAAGAAAGCTGTTACGAGTATAGCAGGTGATGTTGAAATATTAACAAGTCTGAAGTTCTTATTCTATTTAGTCTCCTTAATAGCCCTCCTTGCTTCTATATAGAGTTGAGACTTCTGCTGGGAGATAATGAGTTTTACATCTGCCCATACAAGTCCCTGGGATTCTCCAAAGGTCTGCAGAAGGTTCTTCTCAGTACCTGATAGTTTTCCGTCCGCAAGAACCATCTTTGACATTGCCGCGAGTATTTCCCTTGCTTCCCTCTGGTTGCTCGGGCTCGGTAATGTATCCTGATCGGATTTTACGGTATCGATTATCTCGTTTAACTGTTCCTCCGATATGTGACGATCTGCGGCGAAGGAAGAGAGGGTTTTCATCTCCTTGTCATCCACTTCACCGTCTGCGTACATGGCATTAACCATTGCTGAGAGAAGCAGTTCCGGCGGAACCAGGGCTGCTCTCTCTATTCCGTCTACAGCTTTCGCTGTGATTCTGGATGCGGAGAAACGGTTCACTGAATCGAGTACCCAGTCCTGACTTCCATCGTTCAGAGGTTTACCGCAGTATTCGCATTCACCGGTACTACCACCCTCGTAGGGGGCTCCGCAACCCGGACAGTGAGACGATCTGAAACTCTGATCAACGGCTGTTTTAATGCCGTGTTTGCGAACAAGGGTATAGATCTGGGGTCTTATGATCTTGCGACCTGTTACATGTACTTTGCCTTCTTCGTTTCTTCTGGCATTTATACCGGACCATTTCACAAGTATCTCGATCCTGTCCATGCGGTTCTTCGTCCCCGGTACAATGTCCTGGACTTCAACCGTGCCTACCGCCGCGTCCTTGAAAAAGAGCCAATCCTTGTCACTCCTGGTATTGGATAACTGCTGTTTGAATCCCTGCAGGAACGATGGGAGAGTGACTTTCCTTGCGTCAGATACATCGTTGGTAAACCAGGATTTAATCAGCCGCCAGAATATCACTGAGGTTCTGTCTTCGATATGCTGCAGATTGAAACCGGGATCCAGCGTTATCATGTCCTCAAACCCGGGAATAAGGGATTTGTCAGAAATGATGTTCCATTCCATCGATTGGGTTATCTCGGCAAGCACCCAGTCGTATTCACCGCTTGTGAGGAGGGAATCGCAGTTTTCGCATTTGCCGGTATCACTGAGTTCCAAATGGGCTCCGCAGTTCGGGCAGAATCCTTCCACAAGGCCTTTGCCTTCCAATGTCTGAACTCCGGGTTTTCGGAGAAAACTCCAGTATTCCGTAAACGGTGCGGATGTATTTTTCCGGATCCGCTTTGCGGTTTTCAGGTCAACATCGGTATCGTCAGCCATGGCTGTAATCTCAACATGTATTGTATCGAAGTGAGAGTCACTGAAAACACCAACGATTTTCGAATTCTGAATTGTGATGTTTTCCATTTTATTTCGATAGCCTTCAGCCTTCTGCATTTCAAACTGAAGACTGAACCGCTCATCGATTCCATCGGAGATGAACTGGTTTACTGATGAGAGGCTCTGATTTGACCAGGCTTCCTGAAGGGCTATAAAAGCCATATTCGCTTTCTGTAGAAAACCCTCTTGCGTGAATTTCGGATCCCTTTGTTTCAAGGCATCCAGAGCATTCTGCATTTCCTGCTGTTCCTGCTGTCTTTTAAGTTTTCCAGCTTTTGTGATGGTATGAGTTTCGTATCCGCCCTTTGCCTTATTGCCGAATTTTATCATGAGGACAATTACAACTATTAGAAGCGGTACACCTATGAGCGGTTTTTGGATTGCAAGCCTAATTAGAAGGTAAAAGATGTATCCAGCGCCGCTTCCGCCCCCACCACTGCCTCCTCCTCCGCCTGATCCTCCGTAGCTCCCGCCACCGCCTGCCCTTGCGAAAGCAACAGACGCGAGAACAAGCAGAATACAGGTCAAAAGAAGAAAAAGCAGACCTCTCTTATTTCCATCAGATTTGAACACGATTAACCCCCTTGGGAAAACTGGATAACTATAGTGTATATTTTTATGTTCCGTATGTCCATAGCGGAATAAGCGGATTTACTAATTGAAAGGATACACCCCCTATGCGAGTATCAATAACGAAAGCGATCTTCATAATTCTTCTCCTGACCGCTATCTCATGCGGTGGCGATTCTGAAACGGAGTCGTCTCATTCGTTAACGGATGAGATTTCAACCGATACAGTCCAGACAGAAGTACACGAAACAATGGACGAGGAGGAGCTTCTGAGGGAAATCGAGGCAAATGTTCCGGTTGCATCCGGTCCAGAAGGATCATGGGATACGACAATGGGTCATATGCAACTGGTAGTTGATGATTCCGGCAACGTTACGGGGGATTATCCGCTGGGATCTATTGAAGGAACTCTGACGGGTGATATCCTTGAATTCACCTACTATGAAGGCACCCTTTCCGGAGAGGGTACATTTACCTTTGCAGATGATTTCAATTCCTTCTCCGGGGCTCAGGACATTTCCGGAACTGAGTTCGTCTGGGACGGAACAAGACTTCAAATCATATGAAAAAGCGGAACATGATTCCTGAAATACTGCGAGATATGGAGGTTTCAAATCGGGTTAATCCTCAACCTTTAACCGAGCAGCAGATAAAGGATGCATGGTCTTACATTATGCCTGACCTGGTCAGGTTCGGAAACAGCGAAGCTGTTACACTAGTGGTTAACGATGCCACAAGGCCGGCTTCCTTCCAGATGATTGCTCCGTTAGAGAAAGTCCTGGGTAACAAAGTAAGAATTCTGTTCGCAACGGGGACGCACAGACCGGTTACTCCGGAGGAGAAATCGATTCTTCTCGGAGGTTGTTTTCCCAATGCTTCCTGGAAGAACAGTGATTGCGATTCACCTGACATGGTCAGTATCGGCAGAACACCTATGGGTACTCCTGTTTGCATGGATCCATGGCTTTTCGACGGGAATCCTGTTGTTTCTGTGAATTCTGTTGAACCTCATTACTTTGCCGGATTCACCGGAGGGCGGAAATCTTTTCTTCCTGGTGTATCATGCAGGGAAGCCATTGTGATGAATCACTACCATGCCTGCCTGCCTGGAGCACTGCCGGGAAGGCTTAACGGTAACCCGGTACACACGGATATGATGGATGCTTTGGACATGCTGGAAGAAAGAGTGGAGATAGTTCAGGGTAACGGTGTGGTACACAGCGGAAGACTAGTATACTTTTCTGCGGGTTCGTGCAGAGATTCTTTTATGAAAGCCGTCGGCGCTTCAACAGAGTTGTCAACCATCTCCGTTCCCGGCAGATCCCAGGTGGTTGTCCTTCATCCCGGAGAGCCTTTGGATATCAGTCTTTATCAGTCCGAGAAAGCCATTTACAATTGCAGTTCACTGGTTGAAGATGGTGGTCACCTTCTTCTCGTCAGCTCGTGCAGGGAAGGTGTAGGGGCTGATCATCTTCAGAAGGCTTTCGTAACATCCATGGATGAAGGCTGGAACACTCCCGGACAAAATCGATACAATCTGGGAGACCATTCCATAGTACTGTTGAAGAACATAAGAAAGAAGATGAATCTTGCGCTTTCAAGCAGCCTGCCAGACGCCATCGTGGAGAGAATGGGTATTGAACCCGTTCATGATGTTGAATCATGGATCAGACAGAAAAACTGTGAAAGACCCCTGTTCATACCCGGTGCGGGTTTCGTAATACCGGTTATCGAGAAAGACTGATATGTGGAACATCAGAACCAAAATATTACCTCTACTTGCTGTTATTATTCTTGTCTGGGTGTTCTTCTATTACAGTTTCAGTCTTGTCTCCCGTCTCAGAGAGACAAGGGCAAACGCGAACGAGACCATAGCCTGGTTCTGGGCAGGATCGCAGGTTCCAATGAGTATGTTGGCGGATATTGGTATGGTCTACGTTTGTTCCGGGTGCGGTTCAACGAACCCTGCAAGCGGTATTGAATCTGACTCCATCGTAACAGATTTCTGTCAGGAATGCGGCTGCATCACCGAATGGCACCTGATATCCCTGGAAAGTATTGAGGAACGTGAACAGCTTTTACAGAGGACCAGGAATATTTTCAGAGAGCTTGTTGAAAGGCTTGATTATACAACTGTTCTCTCCGATACTGATATGGTACCCCAGGTTGTTAACGGAGTAGCGGTTTCCGACTCAATAGACCAGGAGAAAATCAAATCGATAGTACTTCTTACAGAGACACTTGACCGAGAAAACGAACCGGTTCCAATAATCGATACTCACGGTGAAACGATCGGATATCTCCATTACGGATCCGATGATCTGGCAAAAGAACTTCTACTGATGCCATACATTGAAATCGGTATCTTTTTCCTCCTGGTTCTAATTTTTATTTACGCTATCAGGGTGGAACTGAAGAAGGAAAAGGAGCTTTCATGGGTTGGTTTTGCCAAGGAGACGGCACACCAGATCAGTACACCTCTTTCTTCCCTTATGGGCTGGATAGAACTTCTCAGGGAGAAGCCGGAAGCCGAGACGGATAAAGAGTTCTCAGAAGCTCTTGATTGTATAGAAAACGATGTTGATAGATTGAAACAGATCGCCAGCAGATACGGCCAGATAGGCAAAAAACCCAGGCTTGAAAGTAACCTCGTCAATCCTGTAATTCTCGATATTGTACATTATTTCTGTGGACATCCGGGATTTCTGTCTGAAGGCATGAAGCTGGAAACCGATTTTGAATCCGAATATCCTGTCAGTATGAATAAAGTACTGTTCAGCTGGGTCATTGAAAATCTTCTCAGGAATTCAATTGCTTCATTTAAAAACACAAGAAACGGAATGATAAAAATAAGCACCAGGGATGTTCAGGAAGGGTCCGGGCTGGTTGTAATTGAAGTAGCTGACAATGGGAATGGAATACCTTTTTCCGATCAAAGGGCGATTTTCAAGGCGGGTTTCAGTACCCGACGTGGTGGATGGGGGCTTGGTCTTACTCTCAGCAGACGAATCGTGGAACAGTACCATAATGGAAGCCTTCGCTTGAAAGCCAGTTCTCCGGGTAAGGGTACCACTTTCGTAATAAATCTTCCCGCATCATCGGAGGATACCGAATGATTACGATTCTATGGGTCGATGATGAGATTCAGCACCTGAGAAGTCATATAAAATATCTTGAGAAACATGATTACAGGATACTTACTGCGCACAGCGGACAGCAGGCTCTTGATTTACTCAGAGCGAACCAGGTGGATCTGGTTCTGATGGATCAGATGATGGTGGGTATGGATGGACTGGAAACCGTGTCGAGCATCCGAAGAAGCTATCATGTGCTTCCGATTGTCATGGTTACCCAGAGTGAGGAAGAGGAACTGATGGATCTCGCTATTGGGGGGGAGGTTGATGATTACCTGACAAAACCTGTGAACCCGAGCCAGATCCTTCTCGTAATAAAAAGACTGTTGATGGGAACCCGCCTGAAAACCCAGAGGGCTGCCAGAGAGATGATTGATCAGACGACAAGGATAATGGATTTGCGCGATCAAAAGATGGACTGGCAGAAATGGGTAGATATTTACCGTTCATGGGTTGAGAAGGATGTAGCTTCGGACGGCTCGCTTACCGACGAGATGCGGAGTGTTGATAAAGGCAGATTCAATGATATTGAGATTGATTTCTCAAAACATGTAGAACAGAATTATCCCGACTGGATATCCGGCACAGGTTCGGATTCACCGCTCATGTCGCACAATTACATTGAAAGGGTTGTAGTCCCGGAGATGGATTCCGCAGGTGAACTGGTCATGATGGTGATAGACTGCATGAGGTACGATCAATGGCTTACAATGGCCCCGATACTGGAAAAATGGTTTCATATAGAAACCGATTTCATGCTTACACTCCTTCCATCCGCAACACCCTACAGCAGAAATTCGATATTCGCGGGACTGCTTCCTCGTGATATATGGAGATTTCACAGGCATAAATGGAATGAGAATTATGGTGAAGCAGGGTTGAACAAACACGAGCATTACTTCCTTACCGAAGCCCTGAGAAGGCTGGGCTGCGACAAAATGATTCAGCCCTCATTCGCGAAGATAAGCAACAGGAGAGAAGGAGAAGTGCTTATGCACTCCCTATCCAAATATCTTAATAATGGATTTCTCGCAGTAGTAGTTAATTACATAGACCATCTGACGCATGGCAGATCCGAGCTTGATCTTATCAAGGATCTCGCGCCCGATGTAACCAGCTTCAGGAAGCTTGCTGAGACATGGTTCAAATCCTCTTTTCTGAAGGATCTTTTTCATACACTCGCGGCGAGAGGCACTACCGTTGTGATAACAAGCGATCACGGCTCCGTCTTTACATCCCGGGATACCAGGATCAAAGGCAGGGGAGTCTCAGGCAGCCTGAGGTTCCGTTTTGGAAACTCGTTGGTCTCTGAACAGAAGGCGGTTATTTCTGTTAAAAAACCCGCTGAATGGGGTTTGCCTGATGACAGGCCTTCCAAAGGCTATCTTTTCGCGAGATCCAACTATTTCATGATGTTTCAGAATATACCAAGGGACGAACTGCTCAAGTTCAAAAATACATTCCAGCACGGCGGAGTATCTCTTGAGGAGATGATAGTTCCAAGCATAATTCTTAAACCCAAGAGTCTGGGTTAATGGATCAGGCTGCTCTGGAGGAACTTGCGAGAGAAATAGCCTGTAATATCACATCTGGCAGCAAGCTGTTTCTTTCGGGTGGCCTTGGCGCTGGAAAATCGGTATTCGCGCGTGCTGTCCTGAGGGAACTGGGAATAAAGGGCAGTATTCCAAGCCCCAGCTTCATTGTTGACGCTGTTTACAGCTCCCGAGGTCTTGAGATCCATCATATAGATCTATACAGACTTGAGGGAAGCCCTGATGAGATGGCTTTCTACGGGATTTACGAAGTGCTTGAAAGTGAAGCTGTTGTGATTGTGGAATGGGCTGAACGTCTGGATGCGGCAGCCCTGGAGAAAGGAACACTCGTGAGTATCGATTTTACAGGTGATTCTTTGATGCGGGAGGTGAGGGTAGATGACAGAAGTCTGGCTGGGAATTGAGACTACAACCCCTACGGGCGGAGCCGCATTGATAAAGAATGGCATACTTCTTACAGAGGAGTTTTTTCCAATCAGGGCGACACATTCAGAAAAAGTTCTTCCGGGCATATCCAGACTTATAAAGCAGGCTGACCTGAACCCAAAAGAGATAACAGGGATAGCCGTGTCCGCAGGGCCCGGATCCTATACGGGCCTTCGCATAGGAATTGCAACGACACTGGGATTATCCGCAGGATGGGGTGTTGGTGCGGTATGTGTAGATACTCTAAGGGTCCTTGCAGCATCGGTTACAGCGGATTATCCTGTTCTTTCATGCATCAAGGCCCGAAGTAATGAAGTATTCGCCGCTGTTTATGAAAGCAGTTCCTTTGAAGCGCGTACAATTATCGTGCCCGGTGTTTACGTTGCGTCTGCCCTTGAGAGGAGGGTAGCTGAACTTGATACCGTGATAGCTGTGGGCAGCGGGAAGCACGAGATGTCATTTTCGGGTAATGTTAAAGTCACCGATCCGCTGTGGGATATTCCAAGGCCTTCACTGGTTGCATTGCTTGGTTCAGCGAAGGCGGAATCACATGGTTTCGACGATCATCCGGCTCCTGTATATCTCCGGGGTTTCAATGAAAAGGCGGACAGCGTTGTTCTCTGATATCCGTCTCGCATCAGCAGGCGACATTTCAGGCATCATGGATATCGAACGAAGATCATTCCCATGCCCCTGGGACAGGGATGCACTTCTTTCCTGTATTGTATTTCCTTCCTTCCGAACCTGGACTTCAAGGATAGAGGGAAGAATAACAGGATACATCAGCGCACAGCTCGATTCGAACAGGCTTCACATCGTTAACCTCGCGGTTCATGATGAATTCAGAAGGGAAGGCCTGGCAACGGATCTTCTGAAAACCGCTGAGGAATGGGGCCAACGCCTCGGTGCGTTCATTTCTAACCTTGAAGTAAGAGAAAGCGCTCAGCCGGCCCTTACCCTCTACAGAAAAAGCGGCTACAGACAAACCCGGTTTATTGAGAACTATTATCCCGACGGTGAAGATGGCCTGGAATTCCAGAAACCACTCCATCCTTACAGCGAATTAGCCATAATAGCGGAAAGAATTGTCAGCAGGTGCGACACGATACCCCCGGTTGGGGTTGTACTCGGTTCCGGATTATCATGGCTGGCAGATGAGTTTGGAATAGACATCGAGATCAGTTATGGGGAACTGCTTGGAAATTCTGATACGGAAGTTGCCGGGCACCCCGGTAAACTGATCTTCAGCAGTTGCGGCCGTTTCGTTTTTTTACTTGGAAGACGGCATCATTACCAGGGATACACTGGAGATGAAATATCTACGCTGCCCGGTGTGTTGGCAGACCTCGGTGTTTCGGTGTGGATTCTTACATCGTCTTCCGGTGCTGTTGATACTGAGCTGCGGCCCGGTGACGCTGTTCTGTTCAGGGATCATGTCAACTTCACCGGATGTGTGCCTCAATCCATGGGCTGCAGGATAAGGAAATCGGCATATTCCCTGAAGCTCAGGAAAGCGGCTGAGGAAGCTGCAGGCAGAACGGGAACCGAATTAAGAGAAGGCATCTTCGCGTGTGCCTCAGGGCCCGCTTACGAAACATCCGCAGAGATAGAGTATCTTCAGAGAAACGGGATATCAACGGTGTCGATGTCAACTGTACCCGAAGCTCTGCTGCTCTCATCGCGGGGATTTGATGTGGCAGCGGTATCACTTGTAACGAATGCAGCATCTCCCGGAGTCGTTCTAACCCATGAGGAAGTTCTTTCTTCACAGAAAGAAGTCAGAAAGAAGCAGGGGGCATTTCTTTCCTCTTTTATGCAGGAGGCGGCGTTAATTGAACTACAGTGAAGTAGAGAAGTACCTCTTCGGCAGGAGGAGGATGGGAATGAAGTTCGGCCTTGATCGGGTCAGGAAGCTTATGATGGACGCCGGTGATCCCCAGAAGAGTTTCAGAACCGTTCATATCGTGGGGACAAACGGAAAGGGCAGCACTACAGCAATGTTGTCGGAGATGCTCATGCATATGGGCTTTAGAACAGGGAGGATTACTTCCCCACACCTTCTGCACTACCGGGAAAGAACTGCTGTTAACGGTAAATGGATACCGGAAGAGGAGGTAGTGAAATTCGTTGAACTCTTCAGAGATAGTATTGAGGAGCACAACGCAACTTTTTTCGAGATAACAACGGTAATGTCAGCCTGGCATTTCATGAACAGCCGAGTTGACGTTGTGGCCGCAGAAGCCGGATTGGGGGGAAGGCTTGACGCAACAAGGCTGCTGAACGGTGAATGCACCGTATTTACGGGGGTTGAGATCGAGCACCGAAGGATTCTCGGATCTACCGAATCCGCTATTACAGCGGAAAAAGTTGCCATTGCCCGTGAAGGTTCAGCACTGATTGCGTACAGTCAGAAACCCGAAGTAGAAAAAATTATCACCGATGCCGTTGGAAAAAAGAATTTGAATCGTAAAATTCCTTCACCGGCAGAGGTAGCACCCCTGCCGGGAGAACAGCAGAAACGCAACGCGGGGCTGGCCATTTCAGCCGCTATGCAGATAACGGGATTCAATGAAGTATCTGTTATGCGGGCTTTCGGGAAGACCTGCAAAACGCTCGGATGGCCTGGACGAATTGATCTTCGAACAGGTTCTCCCAATATTCTGTTTGATGTCGCGCATAATCACGGTTCTATAGCTCTTCTTATAGAGTACCTGAGGAAAAACAGGCTGGTTCCAGTACCCGCGGTGATAGGTTTTCTGGAGGACAAATTATGGCGGGAAATGACGTTTCAGCTTAAAGAGGCTTTCAGCCCGGTTGTAACAACTACACCAATTAACGAAAGGTGTCTTCCGGCGAAAACCCTTTGTGAGGAATTCCGAAAGAATGATGTTGAAGCCTACTATGAGGATGATATAGGCAGAGCATTGGAGAAGGGCAGATCCCTGACCTCGGATACTCTTGTGGTAACAGGTTCGTTCTTCGTCGTCGGTGAAGCTATGCGTCATGCATGGAAGAACGGCTTGATAATCAAACCGGGTGAAGGAGAGGAACAGAACCAGTTTTTTGTTGACGTTCCCGATGTTGACAGTCCTCAGCGAAATGGTGTATAAGTATTGTTCATACGGTGAAATCAAATTCATATGAAATGGAGGTAGAATTCAATGGCGGAAAAAGTAAAGACTGCTCCTGAGCAAATCGATAGGAAGGAAAATACCGATGGGGCAGCTCCATTTACGCTTGTAAATTATATCCTGTTCGCCGGAGGACTGCTCGATATTATTATCGGATGGTTTCTCCTCCGCGGGGGACATATCACCATTGCTCCTGTAATGCTTATAGCGGGATACTGCGGCATCATTCCTCTTGCCATAATGTTCAGAAACAAGCGTCCGGAGTGAAGTGCTTGTTCGCTGTCCTGCTGCTTTCACTGTTCCTCGCCTGTGGCGGCGGTGAAGACCAGCTGTTTCGACCTGATCCTCTTCCACTGACGGAGAAGGATACATCTTTCGTTAGTGTTACAGGGGGAATTTTCATCACCGGCGACGGAGATACCGTTGAAATATCCGATTTTCGTCTGGGCAGGTACGAAGTGACCAACAGGCTTTACTACTATATGGCCGATGAGAAGGGTATTGAACTGCCTCCTGACCCAGAATTTCCATCGATGGATAATTATTTGTTTCAATATCCGGATCACCCTGTGGTCAACGTGAGTTTGCATGATGCAATTGCTGCCGCGGCAGTCCTGGGGGGAAGGCTTCCCACAAGGGCAGAATGGGAGTACGCTGCTTCGCTGAACGTATCAGGTGATATTGAGGGACAGTACCCGTGGGGTTCCCTGGCGCCTGAGGATGCCGAGTATGCGGCGAATTACCTCGCTGGAGATGAATGGGAGACCAGGGGACTGGACGGATACATATGGACGGCTCCTGTGGATTCGTTCCCGTTGACAGATGCGGGTTTCGCCTGCCAGGCGGGGAACGTAGCCGAATGGACTGTGTCACCGCTTGATTCTGTGGTTCCCGTTTGCGGAGGAGCATGGCTGTCACCCGGAGATGGAATTACGATTGATGCGGTGACATACCTGGCCCCCGGCGACAGGGCTCGCCACATCGGCTTCCGTATTCTACGGCAGGGGACGTAGCACACTTGTTCAACTAATTCTGCAGCATTAAAGAAATATATTGTAGTAAACCATTTAATATGCTCAAATTAAAGGGGTATCTGTGAATAACAAATTTTGCAGTATTTTTACCTTACCTGTCACGATCTCGCTTTTTATTTTTGCGGCATGCATCGTACCTTCCTCATCAGCGGATGACAGTGTGACAATTACTGTTCCGCCCGGTGGATATGCCTGGTCAGTTTATTCTGATTCTTCAGGCTTTGCTGATTTCAGAACTGTAAATACACTTGCTCCAGGACCTTTGACTGGATTCAATGATGTATTGCCCGATTCAGCTGTGCAGGCAATTGAACTGTGCGATGAATGGCTGAGGGAAGATCTTACTGTGAAACTTACCGACCTTCTATACGAAGTTATTGATGAGGACTCACCTGTTCTGCCTGCTTTCGCGGATGTAAATGGAGACGGGATAGGAGATCTGATCATTAGCGAGGGGAATGATAATTCTGTCAGCAGGATATTTCTGGCTCCAGACTGGACTTGTATCAGCGGAATCGCCGAATCCGTCGAATCTGGAAGATTCTGTGATGTTAATAATGATGGCTTCCCGGACTCTTCTTTTATCAGTGATGAGGGTATACTGAGCCTATGTAGCGGAGATTCCGTCTTTCAAGTGACCGAAGGATTCACTATCTCAGGGGTTGCTGGAACAGCCCTGGGTGATATGGAAAGCGACGGCCTCCCTGATCTTGTTGTGGGAACGGATTCCGGGAGTCTTCTCATCTACAGGAACCGTGGCAGCATTGATATCCCCTGTTTCCTGCCGTTCGTTTCTGAATACATGACCATGTTTCCCATGAATACAGGTGCGTTCAGTTCCCCTTCGTTGTGCCTTTCCGGTGACTCAATATTGATAGCCGCGGTAGGAACGCAGCAGAATGGTTTGAAGTTTTTCACTTCACCTATCGATGGGAGTATGATGCCCAGGGAATGGACTATGCTCAATTCCCCCTGTTGCGGAGACACGCTTCTGAATATATCGCCGGTTGTAGTAGATCTCTCCGGAGAAAACATATTTGTCTGCGGAACACGTAACGGTGTTCTTTACGAAACCCAGTCTGGTTCTGATTCGCTTCGGTTTCTACATCTTTCACCTGTTCCAGGCACCTATCCAAGCCTTGCAATCGCTTCAATAAATGGAGATGAATTCCCTGATCTGATAGCCGGAACCATGGAAGGGAATGTTTACTACCTTCCGGGTTACGAAGGCTGGTTTGCAGGTAACTGGGAGAGGATTGAAGACTTGCCTGTAATTCCCTCGGGAGCTCCGGCCGCCTGGAAAAACGGACTTGTCTTCGGCTCAAGAGACGGTGACATCAGATACTTCACAATGGACAACAGCGGTGCCTGGGTTGATTCCACTGAGAATTCGGAATTCTGTAATATCGACGTTGGAGAATACTCAACACCTGATTTCGCTGATATGAACAACGATGGAAATGAAGAGCTTGTTATTGGAAATTCAAGAGGATTCCTTACTTTTTTCGAGTTAGACGAGAGTTCTCTCGACGGCAGCCCTTTCTACGTTGAGAGGTACTCCTGGAAATTCGAACCTAACAGCGCCGTTTCAGACATTCAGGCCTACTATTCAAGGTACTTTGCTCCCTATTCCGTTTTCCGTTCTCCATCCGGTATCCGGGAAGTAAACGAATTCTCCGGGTGGATCATCAATGCTGAGCCTCAGCATCGTGACGAGATAGCCTACTGTATTGCGAATACCCCTACAGAAGTTTTACGAAGCATGTATGAGAACGGTGACAGTGATCTGTTTTCAGTCAACGTTTCAGAGATGTTCGAAATGGCTGAAAAACTTGATTATGTCCGTCTGCTTGATTCCCTGGATGTAACGATATGCCAGCTGAAGACTGAGGGCGGATGGACAAAGATCTCAGAAGATAATTACTATAGGTTCGTTGTTCATCCAAGGATACTGTTTGAAGTACCCGCAAGGATCAACGCTGAATACTGGTGTTCACAGCGAGATACTGCATCCATTTCACTTGAGGAATGGCTGCATCATGAACAAGACAGCCTGTATGGAGGATCGGCAGATCACGTATTCTGGAGGGAGTTCATACCTTCCGACAGCTCCAGTGGAAGAACACTTGAAGAACGGATGATGGATGCAGACACCTACGAGGAAGCGGTGGTAAGGTTGTGCAACTTCCAGTCCCATTCTCAGCCCGGGGGACTGATGACATTCGGATACTTGACGAATGACCTGCAGCCGATGGTTATTTACAGTAAGGCTTACGGATCCTGTGGTGAACAATCCATTTTGCAGACAGCGTTATGCCGAGCTTTCTTTATACCTGCATACGTTGTTGGGTGCCGGGGTGAAGATCATCAGTGGAATCAGTATCTTGATCCGGAAAGCGGAAGATGGAATCACTGGGATATCAACTACGGAATTTCAGGGATCGGTAATGTGTGGGTATCAGGGGAGAAAGTTAACCATGCAGGGAAAGACATATCAACAATAACCGCTTTCGGTCCTGATAATACCGTATGGCCGGTTACAAACAGTGTTCTGGTTCCACCGGCGTCTGGATACATGCCCGAAGACTCGGGATATACACAGACTGCTCAGGTAGAGATTCAGGTCACTGATCCGGATGGCGTTCCCGTTGAAGGGGCCATGGTTCTTGCAAGGTCGCACTGGAAGAATGCTAATTCAGTTTCCGAATTCAACTATACCGACGAATCGGGTACATGCGATTTTCAACTGGGCTGGGAACCGAATGGAGGCTATACAATCGATGTCATTTCACCTTTCGGATCGGCTGGAAGCTCGAATATTTCCTTCACCGAAGGGAAGTCGTACTCAATAAACTATACTGTGCCTTGCAGAATTCCGCAGAGGCAGAACGTATCTCTACCGGAAATCGATCCCCCGTCGAACATTTCTGTAATAAGCAGATTCTTCCCGGTGTCCTATTATTCCCGTTCTCTTTATTCGATCAGTGATGATAACGGCGACGATTCATACCGGAGTCCGGGTTGGACTCATTGGCGGACATCTGCTTCGCGTGGAACCCTTATCTATATGAATTCGAAGAACTTCAGGGATTATAGAAACGGCCTCAATTGCAAAGCAGTGACGTATGTATTCATCCCTGAACCTGGTGATACATGCTATGCTGTCCTTGATAACAGAAACAGTGTCTTTACATGGCGTGATTTTCAGTTTTCTCCCGCATCAGTGAATCCTGAAGCAAGTATTCCGTCACACGATGTTTTCAGCTGGCTATCGGAGCCGTCTCTATACAGGGATCCAGCATGTTTATCACGCAGCCGGGGCAGCAGCTTTTCCAGCAGCGATTATGACCAGAGCTGGATCAGGTACTATCAGGATATAATGCTTCAGCAGGACGATCCGGAGGATCCTCTTTCGGCCGGATACATTATCGGTCCATTCATGATTCCCGCGGGGGAGAGAAGTCTGGATATCGGAAGCACCGGGGATCAACCCGGCCTTGATCTGGACCTTTTCCTTTTCGTAGACCAAAATGCGAACAGAGCTGTTGACGATATGTCGGAGCTTGCGGCAAGCTCTACATCACCTACCTCGAACGAAAGCATTTCTCTGATCGAACCCGATACTTCGGTTGCATACTGGATCTATCTTCATGGATGGCAGGTTCCTGAAGAGGGAGGTACGATTGATCTCGGACTTTCCTTTGAACCGGAGCAGCTTGCTGTGCATTCCATCATGCCAACTGGATATCAGAGCAGTCAGGCTCAGCATTTCAGCTTCATGACTGCATCGGATACTCTTGAAACCGGAGACATTTATCTGGTCGCAAGTGACACCATGATTATTCCGGAGAAGGAAGAAGAACTGTGGGTTTTCGAGACCACTCTCAACACAGCCGCATTCGATACCGGATCGGTCAGGATCTTTGAAAACAATGGAAACCTCCTTGAAAGTCTTGTATGGAATATTTCACTGGACAGTATTCCCCCGGAACTGTCTTACCTTAATTTTACAGTTGATTCAGCCGGTATGGAAGTACTTGTTGAGGTAATATGTACCGATGAACTGTCAGGAGTGGAGGAAGCTGCAATATCCGTTGACAGCGTGAATATTGCATACCTCACTTTGGGGGAAGACTCTTACTTCCGCTGCGGGATGGATATTGTTCCTTTCTCTGGACAGACCGTACCGCTGGAAGTCAGTTTTGCTGATTCCGCGGGTAACGAAACGATAGAGAAACTCTATATTGATGTTCCCGCAAGACCGGCCGTGCTTTTCAGTTCAAAGTATCCATCCGGAACTGTTTACGACCACAGACCAATTCTGCAGGTCTATGCCGATTTTAGTGACAGTCTGACCGGCTGGAGCGCTTCTACGATTCTATCTGATTCATCTGGTGCATTTCGGGAAGAGCTGAGTCCATTTATAATCGATGGAAACATAATCCAGTTCAGACCGAATGAACCTCTTGATGATGGTAATTACACTGCGAGTGTGCAGATAATTGAACAGGAAGGAACGATTGCAGCTGAGCATTCATGGAGTTTCATTATTGATACGATGAACTCGACATTCTGAAGAATCGGAATTTATCAGCCTTGGAAAAAGGGATGGTGGGCGAAGAGGGACTTGAACCCCCGACATCCTGCTTGTAAGGCAGGCACTCTAGCCAGCTGAGTTATTCGCCCACAAAAACGATGGTTGCAGCTTGTGCAACCGGGGAGCATATATTGTTTGATGCGTGCTTCTTGTCAAGCACTATAGAAAAGGGGTTTTCGGGATTGGAGAATGGAAGTCTTGAATAAAACAGATAAGAAATACAATAGCTGCCCGGGTTGCATTATTCCTGCCGAAAGAAGATCAGTGATTTTCGATCAACTGCTTGACTTGAATAAATCATCTAAGACCAGGGTTGTTGTGAACCAGAAGAAAGACGATGATCTTGTTCTCGTTGGAGTAGGAGCAGAGGATTGGCCTGGACTGGCAACGGTTGTGCTCAGCGAGCTTCACCACTCAGGCTGGAATCTGGATATTCTCGAAGGTTTTGCCATAGATACGAATGGTGTTCGAAGAGGGTATGTCATAACGGGTATCAGGGATAAGGATTTAAATCGGCGGAATGAGTTCGTTGCCGACGCTGGCAGAATGGCCGATATTCTTGCCAAACTGGCGCGGGGACGCGCGGGAACGGTTTCCCTTCTGTCCAGAGCGGCGGAAAGGCTTGAGAAATTCGAAGAGGTACGGGCTGCCGTGAAAATACTATATGGAGAAGAAAAAGTACCGGAAGGGATTCTCGGGGAAAAGGGGGAACTGGTTCTTTTTATATCATCAAGATCTGACGAATACCTTGCCGAGAGAAAGGCAAGTGACCTTGGCTGGATAATCAAAACGAACTTCCAGCTTGTGAACATGGTCAGGAAAAGCTCGGGAAAACCACAGTTTGCCATAAAGAATCTCAGAACGACTAGAGAGCACCTTACAGGTATAAATATAGCCGGGTTCGAGAGGGACATTTCATTTCAAAATTGTGTAACCGCCCTTACACACGCATGGCATGGAGCTTCAATTCGCCATCAGAGAAGATACACGACCCAGGACGGAATTATCTCCATACGGATAGAAATGACTAGCCCCAGCGGTTTGAGCGCAACCAGAGTTGAACAGACAGTTATCAAGAGGAGTCTTAAAAAACTTCTGGTGGCTAATGAACTAAAAAAACTGGAAAAAATATACAGATACGGTGGCGGAGAGCATTATGCCAGAGCTCTGATACCTCTCTTGAAAAAGGAATGCGAAACCACAGGTATAAGTCAGGCGTATATCGCTGTTGTTTCATCGACAACATTCCAGGCTCATTTGAAGCTGGTTCTGGTAACGAATCAGCCTGACAGCGATACGCACGATACGAAAATCATCGATCTGGTTGGCTCTGCAAACGCTATGCAGGGACTCACTGTGGTATCCTTCAAGTCACCCTCCAATTACAGGAATACCTGGGTTGATATTCTTGACATAACCATCGAGCGGGAAGATTTCATCGAGATGGAAGATGCTTACAGGGATCTTAGACTTGCTATTGAAGAAAATTTTGGGCAATTCAGAGATTTCGACAGAGGCATGAGGCTTAACGATGTAAGACAGTTGAAGGAGATAAGATCCGAATTGAGCGAGATCCCTGATAATATCGTAACCGATTTTTATTACCATATTGAGGATTTTCTCAGGGCCAGTATTTCAATTGAAGAGCTTTCTCAGCATATCAGACTGGTATACGATTCAATATCATCATTTCTTGAGAGTCGGGGTACATCGAAGAATCCGTCTTCAATGGCTGTCATGGTAGGAGAAAGAAAGGTTGCTACTCTGATCTGTTCAGTATGCGAAAGTGAAACGGTTGATTTTCAACATCTTCTTGAAGCTGTAAAGGATTACAAAGTTACAGTAAGTATCATTGAATGGGCTGGAGTTTCAGCTATTCTCTTCAGGATGCAGAAAAACGGCAAGGGCCTGAGCAATGAGGAACTGAACGATATAATCGGCAGACTGAAAGCTCAGAATAAAGCACAGTTTTAAATATCTTACAATTTGTCTTTCATCATGTATCCCGGTCTCTGTTCGCAGGGGTTCCGCCAGTTATGAACAGCTTCCAGCATAACAGGCTCGTTGGCAATACTCCGCATAAAAGCTTCCCAATGATCTTCACGCATGAGGGCGTAGTCCCGGCTCAGTGGTACAAAGTATTGCTCTGCCAGTTCGGGGCTGAGGTACATCGCAACCTCATCCTGCAGGATTCCCGCTGTTATCCGCCACACCCGCTCGCGGGGAAAGTATTCCTCCGGAGCCCAGGGCAGGGCATCAACTTCGAAGGTATAGGTGATCATTGAGGAAAGCGCTTTATGGGCTATGATGAGTTCGTAGTCAATCAAGGCTAAAGACGCTATACTCTCTTTTGCGAGTTCCTCGTAGAACGCGTAGGGAGGGTCATGCAGCTCGGGATTGTAGGATCTGCCCGTGTACAGAGAAGAGGCCAGTAATGCCACGAAGAGCATCACGACTATTGCCTGCTGCCCTGGTGCCCTTTCTTCAGGTCGGTAATGAAGGATTTTTTGTACCCCCAGGCATATGTACGGGATACAGAGCAGGGGAAAGATAAGAAGTGTGCCGTAATAAAGCCTGTAAGAAAGGCCTGTGAGCGAAAATGTGAAGAAGGGGAATAATCCTGTCAGGCCAAAGAGGATCAAGATATAATACTCCCTGCCAAGACGCAGAAAACCGAATCTATACTTGCTAAGCAGCAGTACGCCTGTTATAAGCGGCAAGGCGCTGGCAAAAAAGATCTCTACGATCCAGGCTGCCGAAAGCCTGAAATCACCGAAATTCTGTACAAATGATGCGGGTACAAGAATCGGGCTGAGTGAGAAATTGCTCGTGATTATTTCCAGATCGTAGAATGAAAGAGCCAGTGGGAGTTTGTGGGAAAGTACTGTAAGCGCAATCAGGGGTATGAGCAGGATGAGAAGCCGAAGTGATTTCCTCCTGTGCTTTCGCAGCCAGGATGTTGAGGAGCTGCCCGGTTCAAGCTTCTTTTCTGCCCATAAATGCTTAAGCAGGGGCTTTACCGAATGGGTGAAATACATCCCGAGGAAGCAGAGAGAGAGTATCGCGGTAAAGCGGTGGGTAAAAAATGTTGCTCCAAATAACAGCAATACTCCGAGTACTCTGAGCACTTTGACCGCTCTTGGCATTCTTTCGAATGGATGTCTTTTTGATGTATCCTGATGCGAAGAGTGAGAATTTTGTCTCTTCCAGGCCTGGCTGGTACTGTACACCGAAGCCATGAAGAAAAAGAGCAGAGCAAAACCCAGGAGGTTCTTGGGGAACTGGGTAAAATAGTAATTCAATGAGGGGCTCATTGCCGACAGGGCACCTGCGATGAGGGCGGTAAAAAAGGCCGTTCGCCTATCAATATCGGCTTTAGACCTGAGCAGGGAGAAGCCCAGAGTGAATATCGAGAAGACAAAGAGAGCTTTTATTAGCACCGCGCTGAGTTTGTACGATATGATGTAATTCCCGGTGATGGCGTACAGGGCCATAAGCGGCAGATAAACCGGGGAATATTCCGGGGAGTGCATATATCCTGTGTTGTGCAGCGACTGTACCTGTACCAGGTAGTAATAACCATCCCAGCCGTTTGCGTACTCGGTCCGGTTGAGCGCAGCAATTCCGCTGACAATCACAACTACCGCCAGAATCATCAGCAGGAAAATAGAAGCCAGCTGTTCTGTTCTAATCATACATCGCTAAAATGTGAAGTCTTCGAACATACCCCTATCACTGGAAATATGGCTGCCGTCGAATTCCAGGATATCATTGAAGATGGTGATGCGGTCCATGTCCGGTTCCTGGCCCGGACGTACTCCGTAATATGGATCATACGAAGCTTGCGAGTAACGCCCAATTCTATGCAGCCTTCCAAATATCCTCACTGCGTTATCATCAATGATCTGCCAGTTGCCATCAGCGTACATGATCTCCGTATCACCATCTTGTTCTCTGTGCTTCCAGAGGATAAAACTGCCATTTGAGCGCAAAACAAGGGTTTGTGTAAAATATTCCTGTTCGGCGTAATAGCTGGAGAATACCTGTTTGTCGATGAAGGCATCAGCAGAAGTGTTTTGTGCCCATTCCAGTATGTCATGTTTTCGTGATTGGCTTTCACCGGAATCAAGCACAAACCATTCCTCTCCGTTAAAGAAACGCAGCTCACTTATTACAAGGTCTTTGTACGTCGCACCTTCGTGTATCTCGAGAATATTCATCGTGAAACTGCGGTCCTCAAGAGGCGTGTCAAGGGTTATCACCTGCGGTTCCATGGTGTCGGAAAGCTGGTATTTAGGTGCGTTTCCGCCATCAGCTCCGAAGGAAATTACAGATGCCCGCTCATTCTGGTCGAAATGTGTTTGGGATCGTTGATAGCCATTCCAGATTTTTATTTTTTCGATGCGCTGTGGCTGATCAAAAAAGAATGTCAGGTTCTCTCCATCACCGGTGCTCGTTTGATTGCCATCGGACCAGCCGAATTCCGAACGTGAGTCAAAAAGGAAATCAGTGTGATAGGCCTCCATGGGCTCAAGACAGGAACTGGCCTGTACGTGTCCACCGGTTCTTCCAATCGGATGAACCAGCAGAGGGACTTCATCGCCATTTCCATTCATGACCAGAAGCGTTATTTCGCTAATGCCGACAGGCAGATTGCCCGCATAACGGATTCCGTTCACCTGGGATTCCATTGAGTCAGTGGCATCGATCCTGATAAAGATGCTCTTCACCCAGGCGTTAATCGGAACAGGTTCATCGGTTGCTCTGCGGATAGGGGATTCCAATCCGTTTATATAAAGCTGATAATACTTGATTCCTTCGATACTGCCGCTGCCCGGCAGGACCTGTATGCTGATGGCACTGATAATTACGGGTTTCTCAAAAGAGAAAAATAGTCCTTCGTCAGGGGCTGCGCCTGGCATAGTGGCCCAGTATGTGTTCGGGTCATCGTCAAACACATTTTCAGGGCAAAAGTTGCTTTCAGGCGTATTGATAGACGTTGCGTAACATCGTTCGAGATTCGCACTCGGGTGATGTTCTGACGTGGTTTCTTCGATTATTTCTTCTTCCGGTGTTACAGGTTCTTCGTTTACCGGTTCTTCACTTGTTTGCTCTACATCTATCTGTTCTGTGGTTACCTGTGAATCTGAAGCCTCTTCTTCGTTGCAGGACAAGGTGGCTGCCAGAACTGTGAGAGCGGATAGAACGAATACTGATTTTCTCATCATTACCTCCCAAGGGGCCATGAACAATGATTATGAATATCCTCTAATGCTACTATTTCCAATTGCTTGTCGAAATGCTGGTAATCCTTTTCGTACCAGTCACCACCCCATCTCCAGCCAAGCGTCTTCAATAACAGAACCACCGGATGCCCGTCGTAGAGAGTACCCGGTATTGAAGGATCATATACTGCGTCCTCAGGAAATACCTGAGTACCTGTGTAATAGGGGTTCTGCACAGGATTGATATCTATTGCCAATCCGTATGCATGATTGGATAACCTGTCCGAAAAGGGAACTGTGCGATAATTGAAAGCCGAAGTGTTGTTTTGCCGCATGGATTCAAAATCATCCCAGTCGAGCTGCGATATGGGCACCACTGATTCAAGGGGGAAGCGGTTGATGAGCATCAACATGAATACTATCTGCAGATCTCCTGCTACCCGGGCATCAGCGACAATCTGTCCGCGGTGTATCTTTTCGTCAAAACCGTAATAGACCACATCAATGAGCACCTGATTGTTCAGTATCCATTGTGGGCATTCGCTATTGACCCCATTTACGGATTCGTTAAAAGTCAACTCTGTATATATGCTGCTTCCGGAAAATGCCAGCATTGCACATACGAGAATGACAAAACAAATCACTCTTCGCGCGTATGCTGGATTATCTGTCATTCCGGGGTTATTTCCAGCATGATTTGTCCGACCCTCATTGTTCTCATTTCCATCCTACTCTTGCCCTCGATTTTTTGCCTTCGTCACCAGATACTTCAGTAATTTCTCCGGCAATATTGCATTCAGTATATACGCTAATGCTGTATTGGTTAATATAGAAAATATCCATCCGGGTATACGCTTCTCAGCTAACAAATAAAGGATATTGATATATTTGTAACCATATATGAAATAGTGCTTCCGATAGACATCCTCAATCATGTCTTTTACAACGCCTGCCTCTAGAGCCATCTCTAAAACCAGTGTCCCGGGGAAAAAAGTCATTGAGAAGTAATTGAAAATCTTTGGATGCGGCAAACTGTGCATCAGCCTCACCGTGTCGAGCATGTCCGTAATTCTCTCGAGAGGATTATTTAGAATAATATCATAAACAGGAGGATATATCTTATCACGGTATTCATTTAATAGCTTTGCAGCCTTAACTACACTCTCGTTCGATATCTCGCGGTTGTACATCTTTTTCGTTTTAGCAGAACCCGTCTGTATCCCAATTTCAATAGAATAAAGACCTGTATCGACGAAGAGGTCCATCATCTTGCGATTGATCGTAACGGGACTCGACAAACAGAACAGCGGAACTCCCACCTTGCTTTTGTACTCCTCGCTGAATTCATTTAACCAATCCGAATCCGCAGCCATAAATGAATCGTCCGTAAACGCAAAAAGCTCTATTGATGGTATCCTACCCTTGATATAAACAAGTTCATCAATCAAATTACCAACACTCCGCCGCCTTATCCGCCCGTGCCCCGGATACAATTTCTCTATTGCATAATTACAGCAGTACGAACATTTATGCGGGCAGCCCCTTGTAGCCATAACCTGAAAAATAGGCCTTCGGTCACCAATTGACACTCCATTCGTTGTCAATGATTCGAAAACCTTTTCATCCATTTCGATAATTTTATTCTGTTCCCAGTTGATTGAGTAATGTTCTTCCAGGCTGATATCCTGCATTGGTATTGAATTGAGGTCCTGTATGGGATCCAATAAGGAATTCTTAATGATTTCACCGTTTCGTTTGAACCAGAAGTTAGAGGAGTCATAATAATCAATCCCGCCCTTCCACTTCTTCATAAATTCCGGTAATGCGAGTTCCCCCTCACCGATAAAGACCATATCAGCAAGCTCGATACACTCTTCCGGCATAAGCGTTGGATGAATTCCACCCCACATAACAGGAACTCCGGTCTTCTCCTGAATAGTCCTCGTAAGCTCCAATGACCTGTCATAGAAGTTGGACATAACAGAAATACCTACAAGGTCAGAATCCTGACATAACTCCACAACGCCATCTAAAGCTGCAGGATGATATTTCCTTGGATAATCGAAGTTTCCCTCCGTTAATGCTTTAAGATCATGAAGAAATATCAGCCTTGTCGAATATCCATGCTCCCTCAACGTGGAAGAAAGAGATCTGACACCATACGAAAAAATATCAAGATAGGGCGATATTAAAGTTATATCCATTCAGTCTTCCTCTTTCAGATTGAAAAAGTACCTTCCCGCAATCACTCAATTCGATGCACAGTGACTTGTTTACATCATATATCTATGCCTGCAATGTTGACTATTCCAAGTCCCAGGGCTTCTTAGATATTTAGACCATTTCTTCCTTTGAAACCAACAATACAGGCAGGAATATTCCCGGTCAATGTGATGAGCGGTTAAAAGCTAAAGGAGAACGAGTAACTGATTCTTCATCTCTATTTTATCAGGTATTTGCCTTACTCGTTGCATACCTCAGCTGCTGGTTAAGCTTTTCAATGGTCTAAATCTAGCCTGACCAATCATTTGCAAGGACTGCTTTAATGTCATCCCAGAGCTGTCCCATCCTGATGTCCCGCCAGAACCTGCTCCAGATGTAGGAAGGCCTGAAGTAGAATTTTCTGTGAAAGAGCGAGTAGTAGTGTTGGATTGTTTTCCAATCCAGATTCTCATGCCTCCAGACTTCCGATGTTGAATGGAAATTGTACATTTGCCAGTCCTCCGACAGGATTCTTCCATCCTTCTTTATCTGTCTGTAAAGCGCGGAAGAGGGAAATGGCAGTGTCATGGAGGCTTTCGCGTATGTGAGCGGAAGGCTCTGCGCAAAGCGGATACTGCGTTGCATGGTCTCTTCAGTATCACCCGGAAGACCCATCATGAAGAAGCCCACAGTTTCCAAACCCGCATCATGGGCCGTTTCAACAGCATCCCTGATCTTCTCTGGAGTTTGTTTTTTATTCACAGCGCTTAGTATTTCCGGGACACCGCTCTCAATTCCGAACGATATCTGATAGCAACCGGCTTCCCTGGCAAGTCGGAAGAATTCACTGTCTACATCGTCAACGTTCACTCCGGTGGGAAGGGCCCAGGGGGCGGGAAATTTTTCGTTTATGAGCAATCTGCAGGTTTCCTTGGCCTGTTCGATATCCGCGGTGAAATTGTCATCCTTTATATGAATATCGTTAAAACCCAGCTCAAGCATCCTGAACATCTCATCAACGACTCTTCTTGCGGATTTCGACCTGACGTGGTGGCCGAATATCCTCTGGCTGCAGAAGGTGCAATGGTGGTTGCAGCCCCTGTTTGTTTCCATGTAACCGACCGGGTTTTTTCTGCTTGCTATATGCGGTGATCTGTATCGCGAAAGGTCATAAAGCTCCCATGCGGGAAATGGCAGATCATCGAGATCCGCAATGAGTTCCCGCTCAGCTGTTATAGTGAAACTGTCACCCTTTCCGTAGGCAATGCCCCTGATGTTCCGGAGGGCTCTGCCCGCGCATATCTCCGCAAGTGTTTTTTCACCCTCGCCCAGAACTACAAGATCGAAGTTACCCTCCTCCAGGGATTCCCGAGGAAGTGTGGTGGCATGTATACCACCTGCAATCGTGATGGATTCGGGCAGGAACTTATGAGCTATACCGGCAAGCTCAGCAGCTTCATGAAAAAGAGGAGTCGTAAAGGTTATCCCGACATACTCCGGCTGGAAGCTCTCAAGCATGCCCCTGTAGATTACCAAGGGATCATGCTCAATCATAAGATCAGCTATCCTGACCTGGTGTCCTTCCTTCAGAAGCTCCCCCGCGAGTGTCGCAAGGGTAATGAAGGGAGCGCTTGTAATTGCTACTTTTATTTTGCTTTTTTCGTAGACACCCACTGCCGATGGCGGGTTGACAAGTAGTACTCTGCTCAAGTCTCCTCCAATATTCAGTGCGATCGGGAAATCGAACCCTCACGGTATTGATCAGGGTCCTGCCCCACCTTCAGCGTTTGCAGTATTCTAGTAGAATGAAGATAGAACCCCAAGAAGGCTCTCTTTAATTTTTCATCTCAATCCGGTTGAAACCCTCCGATTCCTACCCGGGATTGACCGTACTTCCAGAAACAATCCTACAAATCAACATCAATCAGACCGGCTTCCAATTCATTTAAATCCATCAGCATGCGCGCCGCGATTCCTGTCCAGATATATGTTTTATGATAACCTGCCCATTGATCATCCGGGCTGTAGAATTCCCACAGGTTATGATCACTTTTTAACTGATCAATTATAGCCGCTAACACTATATGCGCTAATTGCTCAGCCTGATAGTAATATCCGTAATTTATCAATCCTCTGAAAATCAGATACTGCCATTGAACCCAGACCGGACCGTTCCAGTAACCTTCAGGATT